>CAZFFW010000013.1:0-60363 GCA_964518125.1 uncultured Porifericola sp. | reverse complement strand
GAATTTAAGCCTAAAGATCAAGCTATTGCATATCAGGATTTCCATCGTTCTGCTTGTCTTTCTTATTGGGTCCATTGAACTCAGGGCGCAGGTCAGTAGTACCAAAGGGCGCTTTGAAGTCAATACCATCAAAGGATGTGCGCCGCTTACGGTCTCGGCTACCAATACCTCAGGGCTTGATCCTGCTCAATTTCCTATTGTATGGAATATGAACTGGGATGGAGACGAATCAACCATTGAAGTTGATCCCTCTCAGTCAGCTAGTTTGGCAGATACTACCTATAACATACCCGGAACTTATAAAATATTGCAGGTAATTGGTAACCAGGCTGATCCGATAGATACCATTATCATTGAGGTCATGGAACCCCTTGAACCCGAGTTTCAGGTCTATAACTGTATCAGCAACAGTATTTTCGTAGACTTCAGTAATGAAAGCTATTACGATCAGTTACAGATAGATTTTGGTGATGGAAATATTGAGCTGGTAAATGTGGATCAGGCCTCTCTCACGCATGCCTACGCCCAGGGGGGTGATTATATCATCTCCATAGAAGGTGTTTTTATTGGTGCTACACAGAATTGTGCAGTTGTAGATACTACTATTACTACACTGCAGAACCTGGATATTTCCGAAATTGATCTGATACGGGTGGAAGGAGATCAGGAAATACAACTGGCTTATGATCTGGAAGACCCGAATGTCTATTACCGGCTGGAAGTGGCGGAAAACAATAGTACCGATTTTACTTTTGCATCCATTGACCTGAACAGCGGTTCCTCCGCTTACAATTGGCAGGACCCACGGCTGGATACCCGTAATAACTATTACTGCTTTCGGATAGTAGCCGTAAATCGCTGCGACGAAAGCCTCAATCTCCCTTCTAACATAGTTTGTAGTATCAGTCTTCAAGCCACTCCCGAGGACCTTCAAAACCAGCTTGAATGGCAGTCTGAGGGCTATAGCAGCTTCTTTATCAACAGGGACGGCAGTCGCCTGCTTACGGTTACCCAAACAGCCTATACAGATACTGAAGTGGTCTGTCAGGAGGATTATTTTTATACCGTTACCGGTCAGTTAGGCAATGCCATTAGTATTTCTAACCGTGTAAATGTCACCGCTATCGCCACTGCCATCCCGCCTGCGCCGATCGGCATGGCTGCTCGGCTGCGGGCCCAGGGCGCACAGCTAAGGTGGCCCTCCGTACCTGAAGCCGAAATTTTCCTGATTTATCGCTCCGAAGGGGGAGGTCCTGCTGAACTATATGATTCGCTACAGGTCACGCCATCCCAGCAGTTTAGTTATACCGAGCCGCGTGAACTTACGGTTGATGTAAGATACTGCTATCAACTGGCCTACCGGGATGAATGCGGCAATGAGTCTATTCTGGGAGAAGAATCCTGTGTATTGCTGCCCAAGCAGGCCAGGATTTATTTCCCAACGGCCTTTACGCCCAATGGTGACGGGCTCAACGATATTTTTGTGTATAAAGCCAGCTTATTAGCCGAAGTCAGTTTTCAGATTTACAACCGCTGGGGTGAGGTGGTTTTTTCTACCGAAGAAATTGGCACTGGCTGGGATGGCAACTACCTCGGACAGGCTGCACCCGAAGGTACTTACCTTTTTAAGCTGGAAGTAAGAGACGAACTGGGTAATCAATTTGACCGTACCGGTAGGTTTACGCTCCTCCACGCTGCTCCCTGATAAACATGACTGCTGTTTATTCGTTGAATTAATTCTATATTGAAGCGCAATTAGTAATTTTCACAATTAACGGATAAGGCTATGTTTGACATGAATAAAATGATGGAGAAGGTCAAGGAAGTGCAGGAAAAGATGAAGCAGGCCCAGGACCAACTGGAAAATATCACTGCCACTGCAGAAGCAGGCGCAGGTATGGTAAAAGCTACTGTCAACGGAAAAAAGAAGGTAGTGGATATAGAAATAGACCATGATATCATCAAACCGGAGGATAAAGAGATTATCCAGGACCTGGTGGTAGCAGCAGTCAACAAGGCACTTGATGAAGTAGATATCAAAGCCAAAGAAGAAATGAAAAAGCATACTGAAGGTTTTATGCCTAATATCCCTGGCTTTGATTTCGGAAATATGGCTTAATGGAACAGGCGGCAGTTGTTATTCTGAATTACAACGGAATACATTTTTTGAAAAAGTTTTTACCCTCCGTTACTCGTTTCAGCGGTGGGCATCGCCTGGTAGTCGCTGATAATGGCTCCACAGATCAATCGGTTACTTTCCTACGAGAGCATTATCCTGAAGTAGAGATCATGGCTTTCTCTGAAAACCATGGTTTCGCAAAAGGCTATGATGAAGCCCTCAAAAGGATAGACAACAAATATTGCATACTTCTTAACTCGGATGTAGAAGTTACCGACAACTGGATTGATCCTGTAATTGATTTTATGGAAAAAGACGATCAGATAGCTGCCTGTCAGCCAAAGATCAGAGACTACCATCGGAAAGAATATTTTGAGCATGCCGGTGCTGCCGGGGGCTTTATAGATATCATTGGCTACCCATTTTGCCGGGGCAGAATCCTGGATATCATTGAGAAAGATAATGGACAGTATGATGATATTCGCGAGATTTTTTGGGGAAGCGGGGCTTGTTTCTTTGTCAGAACCAGTTATTATCTGAAACTGGGCGGCTTTGATGCAGCTTTTCACGCACACATGGAGGAAATAGATCTATGCTGGAGAATTAACAAAGCAGGATATAAAGTATACTATTATCCGGATAGTATGATCTATCATGTCGGGGGAGGTACCATGCCGGTGACCAATCCACGGAAAACCTATCTGAACTTTCGTAACAGTACAGTCATGTTGTACAAAAATGCTACTTCCTCAACGCTATGGTGGAAACTGATTTTGAAAATTTGTATTGATGGAATAGCTGCTTTCAGGTTTTTACTGGCAGGCAAGGTTAAAGATAGCAGGGCTGTACTTAAGGCAGTTGTTCATTTTTTTGGTGACTTTGAAAAATGGCAGAAAAGCAGGGCCTATGTGCAATCGTTAGAGGAAAAAATAACGCCTCGGACTATTTACCCAGGACTGCTCGTAATCGCCAGATACCTGAAAGGAAAAAAACGATTTAGTGAATTGGATTTTTAATTCCAGATAGGATTGTTCTTCTTGCGGAGGTGTCTTCTGAGGTTCATGAGAAAAGCAAGACCCATGTATACCAGTAAAGGGGAGCCAAAAGTTAGAAATGAGGCATAAATAAAAAAAAGTCTTATGCTTGATGTGGATATGTTCAAAATTTCACCAAGCTTTGTGCAAACGCCGAAAACCTGCACTTCAAAGAAATATTGTAACTTTCTCATATTCATAGAATACTCTTTAAACAAAAAATGTTCTCAATTTGTTCAATTCTTGTTTAAAATAACTATTTTTTCGCCAAAATTGTAATATTAGTAATAACATAATAATTTCGCATCACCAACTAACCAAACTTTTAAATTATGAATCAAGTGAAAAATTTACTGTTTGCTTTTGTTCTACTCAGCTTGTTCACTTTTTCGGGGTGTAATTCCCTTAAGAAGATGGTTAAGATGGCTGAAGATCAGGAGCTGACTGTTGAACCATCACCCTTAGAAGTACACGGAGATCAGGTAGAATTTGAAATGTCTGCTGTTCTTCCCGTAAAAATGCTGAAGAAGGATAAGGTTTATACAGTGAATACTTTTTACCAGTACGGAGAAGAACGTGTAGAAGTAGGAAGCATTGAGTTCCGTGCTGCGGATTTCCCTAACGGAGCAGAGCAGCAGCCTAGAAAATCTGAAACTTTCACATTTGCCTACGACGATCCTGCTATGGATGACGGTTATCTCTACGTTCAGGGTGTGGCTTCTGATCCTAATTCAGCCAAAACAGCTGAAACTCCTGAACTACAGGTTGCAGAAGGATTAATTACTACATCACAACTGGTACAGATACCTTCAGCTATGGGTGTTCTTTATGCTGACCATGGTTATAATACCGCTGAAGAACTTGAGCCGACTTATGTCAATTTTTACTTTGCCCAGGGAAGTGCCGTCCTCAGGCCTGCCGAGATCCGCAGCGACAGGGGCGAGCGTTTCAGAAATTTCATTGCTGAAAAGAACATAACTCGCTCAGTAACCATTACCGGTACTCACTCACCTGAAGGTTCTGAAAGAGTAAACGAAGATCTCTCTCAGAATCGTGCTGAGCGTATTGAAGAGTACTACAAAACTCAGATGGATCGCTACGATTACACTGATGCTGCAGGTGAAATCAACTTCATCCTGAAGCCAGTAGTAGAAGACTGGTCAGGTCTGAGACAAATGCTGCAGGAGTATGACGGTCTTACTCAGGCTCAGAAGCAGGAGTACTACAGCATCATTGATGGCCCTGGTACTTTTGAAGAGAAGGAAGATCGTATGCATCAACTCTCAACTTATAATGAAGTATTCAGAGAAATCTATCCTGAATTACGTGCTGCCAAAACTGAGGTGCTGACGGTTAAAGAAAAGAAAACTGCTGCACAGATTTCAGTACTTTCCAAGCAGGTAGCTGAAGATGGTGTTGACTCTGATACCCTTTCTGAGCAGGAACTGCTTTATGGTGCAACCCTGACTCCTTCACTGGAAGAAAAATCCGCTATCTACGAAAAAGCTGTAGAGCTTTATAATAGCTGGGTAGCGCATAATAACCTGGGAGCAGTTTATCTGCAGATGGCTATGGAAGCCAGCGAATCAGAAATGGAAGACATGCTGGGCGAAGCGCAGAATCATCTGGAGCAGGCCGCCCGTATGAACGATAATGCTGAGTCACATGCAAACCTTGCACTGATCTACGCACTACAGGGTAACAAAGAAAAAGCTCTTGACGAAGTTACCAGAGCTACTGAACTGCAGCCTACCATGCAGGAGTCAGGTGCTTCTATCAGCGCTGTAAAAGGTGCTGTAGAGATCATGCTTGCTGATTACGACCAGGCTGTCTCTTCACTGTCTAATGCGTCTGAAACTGCTGTTAATCTTTTCAACCTTGGTCTGGCTCAAATCCTTACCGAGAATTATGAGAACGCTATTACCAGCTTTGAGGAAGCACTCAATGTTGATGGTGATTATGCAATGGCTCACTACGGTATAGCCGTGGCGAATGCGCGTCTGCAGAATGAAAGTGCAGTTTACGATGCTCTTGAAGAAGCTGTTAGCGGTAACGCTGACCTTAGAGAAAGAGCCGTAACTGATCTTGAATTCAGAAACTACGACGATTCTGAGCAGTTCAGAGAAGCACTACAATAGAATTTTAGATTTGGTGATGTTCCTAAAGCCTTCCTTTCATGGGGAGGCTTTTTTTTTAAATAGCCATCTCCAAGCAACTTCTTATTTTGTTAATTAGGGCGCTAAACACTAATTTTAGATTTTATTCAACTAAGCTTATAGCATGAGAGAAATACAGTTTAGAGAGGCCATCCAAGAGGCCATGTCTGAAGAAATGCGCAGGGACGATAAAGTGTTCCTGATGGGTGAGGAGGTAGCAGAGTATAATGGAGCCTATAAGGCTAGCCAGGGAATGCTGGATGAGTTTGGGCCTATGCGCGTTATTGATACGCCTATTGCCGAACTTGGGTTTACAGGTATAGGCATTGGCGCAGCCATGAACGGACTGAGACCTATCATTGAGTTTATGACCTTTAACTTTTCTTTGGTTGCCATAGACCAGATCATCAATGGCGCAGCCAAAATGATGTCTATGTCAGGTGGTCAGCTGCCTGTGCCCATTGTTTTCCGAGGACCAACCGGTAATGCGGGACAGCTTAGCTCGCAGCACTCTCAGAACTTTGACAACTGGTATGCGAATACGCCGGGGCTTAAAGTGGTAGTGCCCAGTAATCCGCAGCAGGCCAAAGGCTTATTGAAATCATCTATCCGTGACAATGATCCGGTGATCTTTATGGAGTCTGAGCTGATGTACGGTGACAAGGGCGAAGTGCCTGAAGATCATGAGTTTATCCTCCCGCTAGGAGTAGCTGAAGTAACACGTGAAGGCTCTGATGTTACCATCGTTTCATTTGGGAAAATGATGAAGGTGGCCAACGAAGCAGCTGACGAACTTGCCAAAGACAACGTAAATGCTGAGGTGATTGACCTGAGAACCATCAGGCCAATAGACTACAAGAAAATTGTGGACTCTGTAAAGAAAACTAACCGCCTGGTAGTAGTGGAAGAAGCCTGGCCTCTGGGCGCTATTTCTTCCGAAATTGCGTATCACGTCCAAAGACATGCATTTGACTACCTGGACGCACCTGTAAGAAGAATAAACAACTGGGATGTGCCACTGCCTTATGCACCCACGCTGATTGAAGAGATTCTCCCCAACGCGAAAAAAACGATACAGGCCTGTAAAGATGTGCTATACATCTGATAAAACAGACTTTATACCAACAAAAAGAGCAGCTCCAGGCTGCTCTTTTTGTTGGTGAATTGTTGGTGAAGGTTTTGACAAAGTATTATCCGAATGGATTAAGATTAGCGAGGCCTTTCTTACCGCTCATACTATTCATTTTCTTCATCATCTTTCTCATTTCCTCAAACTGCTTTAGCAGGTTGTTCACTTCCTGTACTGATGTGCCACTTCCTGCTGCAATCCTTTTTTTACGGCTGCCATTCATGACTTGAGGGCTGCTTCTCTCTTCAGGAGTCATAGAACGAATAATTGCTTCTATTGGCTTGAAGGAATCATCGTCAATGTCTATGTTTTTAAGCGCCTTGTTCATGCCAGGTAACAGACCAAGCAGGTCCTTTATGTTACCCATTTTTTTGATCTGCTGTAACTGGGATAGAAAATCCTCAAAGTCAAACTGGTTCTTCCTGATCTTCTTGTTCAGTCTTTCAGCTTCCTGCTCATCAAAAGCTTCCTGGGCCTTTTCTACCAGGGTGGTGACGTCTCCCATGTCCAGAATTCTCCTGGCCATACGGTCCGGATAAAAAATGTCGATAGCCTCCATTTTTTCACCATTGCTTACAAATTTGATCGGTTTTTCTACCACCTTCCTGATGGAAAGCGCCGCACCACCTCTGGTGTCACCATCCAGTTTGGTAAGGACTACTCCATCAAAATTGATTCTTTCGTCAAAGGTACGGGCAGTATTAACAGCATCCTGACCGGTCATGGAGTCAACGACAAAGAGGGTTTCGGCCGGTTTGAGCTCCTGCTTGAGAGACGAAATTTCATTCATCATCTCTTCGTCTACAGCCAGGCGACCGGCAGTATCCACAATGACAATTTTCTTGTTATGCTGTTTGGCAAAAGCTATAGCTTTCTGGGCAATATCCAGCGGGTTCTTATTTTCCTTATCCGCATACACTTCCACACCTACCTGCTCCCCGAGTACCATTAACTGGTCTATCGCCGCAGGACGGTAAACGTCACAGGCAGTGAGGAGCACCTGCTTGTTTTGTTTTTTCAGAAAATTGGCGAGTTTCCCTGAAAAAGTAGTCTTTCCAGAACCCTGAAGTCCTGAGATGAGGATTACTGCAGGGTCTCCATTCAGGTTAATACCGACCTGCTCGCCCCCCATCAAATCAGTAAGTTCCTCTTCTACTATTTTAGTAAGTAACTGACCGGGAGAAACAGAAATGAGCACTTTTCGGCCCAGGGCTTTTTCCCTTATCGTATCAGTGACTTCTTTGGCTACTTTAAAGTTAACGTCAGCATCTATGAGCGCACGGCGGATTTCTTTTACAGTAGTGGCTACATTGACTTCCGTAATGGCTCCCTGACCTTTCAGGGTCTTAAATGCACGGTCTAGCCTTGTACTTAAACTATCAAACATATAAGTCCTTTTTTAAATGAAACTGTAATTTTCAGCGTTCTATTGATATCATTAAGTATACTATCTGCCTGTTCTATTGGTTGGCAAATCGCAAAATTGTGGATAATCTTACATCTATCCAACTAAGCTGTAATTTCCAGGGATACAAGTTCGGGAAGATCACAACGTTCTAATTTCGTTAATAATCAGGCTGATTAAAAGTTTTTAGGCTTTTTAGCCAGTGTTTACGCTAGCACCTTCAGGTTGCAGTTGGTAGAGGTTTGGTTCATTGAGGTGCTTATAATTCAAAATAACATGCAATTATATCACTTTTTATCAAAGATAAAGTTCCTTTATTCTTATTCTTTTAAGCTTTTAACAATTGCTTTTGTAGGAATTCAGATTCCCATCGTGGGGCTGGCGGTACTGCTCTCCTTTAACACTTATGAAGAATTGGGAGCAGGGCAGGTGCTGCTGGTTGCCTTTGGATTAACTTTCCTGTCAGCTGCCTTAAACCTACTGGCTCTCCACCAGATGGTGGTCCCGGTCAGAAAAGCCAAAAATGCTTTGCTCCAGTACCTGCGAATGCGTAAGCTTCCCGATTTGCCCTCTCACTACACTGATGAAGTAGGGGTGTTGATGAACAGTGTTCAGGCTACGATCAGTAACCTGGATCACCTGCTGCAGGAAAAACAGGATCTGATGGCCTTGCTGTCTCATGATATACGCAGCCCGCTCAATACATCTTCCAGCCTGGCAGAACTCATCAGAATCAAATCAGGTGATGAGGAAATCAGGCAGTACAGCGAAAAAATACTGGAGCAGAACCAAAAGCAGCTACAGTTAATGAATGCCGTTTTGCAGTTGCTCAGAGAAGACCAGGAAGAGCAGGTTCCTACTGATTTTAATCCTGTGCTGCTAGAGGAACTGGTACAGGAAGCGTTGCAGGGGCTTTCTGTGGAACTGGAACAGAAAGAAATTAGCGTAAGGCTACATATTCCCAAGAACCTTACGATACAGGTTAAAAAGGCTGTTTTTTTGCAGGTGCTGGTAAATCTTATCCACAATGCGATTAAATTCTCGCCGAGGAAAAAAGAGATCACCATAAACGCCGGTTTGGATGTAACAGATGTACAAATTGACGTGCGCGATGAAGGAATTGGTTTTGCGAATGAGCATGACCTTAACAAAATTTTTGATCGCTTTACCAGCCTGAAAAGGATGGGTACCGAGGGGGAGCCGACGACCGGTGTAGGTTTATATCTTAGCAGAAAAATCGTCAGGCAACACAAAGGTGAACTGAAAGCCTACTCAAAGGGCATCAATAAAGGTTCTACATTCCGCATAACCATTCCTGCGTAATAAAGCACCCCGATTCCTGTACTACAATCAGCCAGTTAGGCTTATCCGTATCAAAAAGCTACCAATAACCTGCGTTTTTCCGTGTTTGGGTTGCTCCTCATGGAATCAATATATCTGTTTTACATTTTTATCAATCTTTTTCCACTCCTCTCTTACATCTGCTGAAAGTTAAACAGGCAGCTCATTCTCTCCTTTTGACCATATGTTTCTTAATCTTGTTATATTTGCAGTAGAAATAATTATATTTTTACTAAAAATAAGCCAATGAACATCTTAGAACTTCTGACGGGCAAAAAGAAAAAAAGGGCCAAAGGACATTTAAAGAACCTGCTGGCCGTAGCTGCTTCTGATGGTGCATTTGACGGTATGGAGGTGGATTACCTGCTGTCAATGGCCCAGCGCTATAATATCTCAGAGGAGGAACTAAAGTTTATCAAGGATAACCCTGATGCATTTGAGTATGAGCCGCCTATCAATGACAGAGAGCGCTTTGACCACCTCCATCACCTGGTGTCCATGATGCTTATAGACGGAGAGGTACACGAGAAAGAAAGGCTGCTCTGTAAAAGATTTGCAGAAACCCTGGGGCTCAGAAAGGAGTTTGTAGATGATTTTATTGAAGTAATCAATAATGATCCTGAACGCGAAACGCCCACTGAGATGATCATTGGAAAATTACTTAAAGTAGCGCAGCAGAGAGAGCAAGCGCTTCTGAGAGCCTAAGCTTAGGAGACGCAACAAAAATTTACACGACTGGTTCTGTATGATGAGTGCAGAATTAGCCGTGTTTTTTTTTATATATTTGCTGGATGAAAGAATTATCCATTTCAATCAGTAACCTTATATAACTACAAATTTGACTTTTAAAGATTTTCAATTCAACTCCGAGCTACAGGAAGGTATCAGTGCAATGGGTTTTGATGAACCCACCCCAGTCCAGCAACTGGCCATTCCATTCATTCTTCAGGGAAAAGATGTCATAGCATGTGCGCAGACAGGTACTGGGAAGACGGCTGCCTACCTGCTACCCACCCTGAATGACCTGGTTACCAACCATTCCGAAAATATCAGCACGCTGATCATTGTGCCTACCCGGGAACTTGCCGTTCAGATAGGGCAACAACTGGAAGGCTTCTCCTATTTTACTGATGTCAGTTCTATTACAATTTATGGCGGCAGTGACGGTGCAACTTTTGACCGGCAGAAGTCCGCTTTAAAAAAAGGTACTGAAATTATCATTGCGACACCGGGGAAGCTCATGTCACACCTTAATCTGGGCTATGTGAACCTGCAGCACCTGAGGCATTTCATCCTGGACGAGGCTGACCGGATGCTGGATATGGGATTCTTTGAGGATATCATGAGAATCGCCAGCTATCTGCCCAAGAAGAAGCAGACGCTGCTTTTTTCTGCTACCATGCCACCCAAGATTCGGCAATTAGCCAAGAATATTCAGGATGATCCTGAAGAAATAAACATCGCTATCTCCAAAACTGCTGCTGGTATCTTACAGGCGGCCTTCATCCTCTACGATAACCAGAAACTTCCTCTGCTGCAGCATTTACTGAAGGCTAAAAAGGTAAACTCACTGATTGTTTTCTGCGCCAGAAAGACTACTGTAAAAGAAATAGCCAGTGCCCTGCAGGGGCTTGACTACGAAATAGCTGCTATCAGTTCAGACCTTGAGCAGAGCGAACGTGAGGAAATCATGCGAAAATTCAAAAATAAGCAACTCCAGGTACTGGTGGCAACAGATATCCTTTCTCGGGGTATTGATGTGGAAGGCATTGAACTGATTATTAACTACGATGTACCAAACGACGCTGAAGATTATGTGCACCGTGTGGGCCGTACTGCCAGAGCCGATAAAAAGGGTGCTGCCTTTACCTTCATCGGACCTAAAGAGCAGCGTTCTTTTGCCCAGATTGAGGAGCTTATAGAACTGGAAGTTACTAAGGCCAAAGTACCTGACTACATTGGTGATACGCCTGAATACAATGCTAATTCTCCCCGTAGTAACCGGAATAGTAAGAAAGGCAAAAGGTCAGGGAGAAAAAAAAGTAACAGCTAGTAAACTGCTTGTGCTAATCCCTCATAGTAGTTTTGATGTCAACTGGACTGTGGAGCGTTTTATGGACCGGACATTTATTGGCTATTTCCAATAATCTGTCCTTCTGTTTCTGGTCAAGGTCGCCCTCTATTTCAATAATACGCTCTATCTGATCTATTTTTTGAGTGTCTTCTTCGCAGTCTTTGGCATGAATTTTCTGGTGCTGAAGGTGCACCCTGACTTCCTTGAGAGGCCATTTCTTGTGGTCGGCATACATTCTGAGCGTCATACCGGTGCAGGCTCCCAGGCTCGCTGACAGTAGTTCATAGGGTGAGGGGCCCAGGTCATCTCCTCCTACGTCCAGGGGCTCATCGGCTAAGAGTGCATGTTCATCAGTCATGATCTCGGTAATAAAACGTTCGCGTGTTCGGGTTACCACCTGTTTGTCGGTGGTAAGGTGGGTAGGCTCATGTGTTTTGATATATCTGTTCACCCAAGCGGCAATCATATTGCCCACATACAGAGAGTCCTCTTTATCTGTCAGTAGGTGGTCAGCTTTATCAAGTGATATAAATGATTTAGGGTGAAGTGCTTCACGATAGATTTCTGCTGCATTTTCAATGTTAACAACTTCATCAATAGGGGAGTGAAATATCAGCAGCGGGCGGTTTATTTTTTTAAATGCATGCTGCTCATGGGCATCTTTCAGATCATCAATAAATTGCTTTTTGATTGTAAAAGGCCTGCCACTAAGCTTTACTTCGGCTTCGCCGCGCTGCTGAATCTCATCAAGTTTGTGGGTAAATAAGCGCGTAAGGTGTTCAGGACTGGCGGGTGCTCCTATAGTCACCACAGCTTTGACCTCCCGGATACGAAGACTGGCCATAAGCACTGCAGCTCCACCCAGAGAATGTCCGATCAGCAGTTGGGGTGCGGCATATTTCTCCTGCAGGTAATCATAGGCACTGACCAGGTCTTCTACGTTAGATGAAAAATTAGTGTCTTCAAAGTCACCTTCACTTTCTCCCAGCCCTGTAAAGTCAAACCTCAGTACAGCAAATCCTGACTGAGTTAGTGCCCTGTTAATCGTTATAACGGCGTTTAGATTTTTGCTGCACGTAAAGCAGTGGGCAAAAATAGCGTAAGCTTTTGGTCGTCCATCAGCCGGTTTTTCCAGGCGGGCGGATAACATATCCCCCTGTTTATTTTTAAAGTTGAGCTTTTCCGTTGCCATGCCTATGATGTTTTACAGGAAGATAAACACTTTAGCCCACCCGGAAAAGTCGTTTGACAGACAATAGCTTTTTATAATTGGTACAAGGACCCATTTTTAATAAAAAAACCGCTTATACTTCCTGTATAAGCGGTTTTTGGTAGCGAAGACGGGAATCGAACCCGTGACCTCAGGGTTATGAATCCTGCGCTCTAACCATCTGAGCTACCTCGCCAGGTCTGAAACGAGTTGCAAAATTACGAACTTACTTTTTATCTACAAGTGTAGGGGTAATAAAAATCACCTTTTTTAAATTTTTTGGGTTGATGATCTGCCAAAATAATTATACATTGCAGTAAGCAGGGATGCGTAAGGTGTCCCAAAACGTGTAATTTACATGGAAGATTCCCACTTTACCGCTGAGTTCGAATTCAAGGCATCACAAAAGATGCTGTTCTCTTATATGAATTCGCCAACGGGACTAGCACAGTGGTTTGCCGATGATGTAATTGTAACAGAGGATAAGACGCTGATCTTTTTCTGGGATGAAGAACAGCACAAAGCAAAAATTGCCTCACAAAGACTCAATAAGTACATTAAGTTTGAGTTTTTAAATGGTGAAGATAATAACCTTTCATCCAATGGAAACGGCGAAACACCCTTCATTGAAATTGATCTTGATTCAAATGAACTTACCGGCACTGTTTTTATGCGAGTGACTGATACTGCTACCATTTCTGATGATAGTGAAGAGTTAAGAGAAATCTGGCAGTATCTTACCGATAGCCTTAAAGAAATAGTTGGCGGTTGACTTTTATCGTGTGCCTAACACTTTTTTTGGCTCTTTGTAGATATTAATGAATATTTACATATGATTTGTTGTTAGGACACTGGAATGAAAAAGCTTGATAAATTTATTATATCGTCCTTCGTAGGCCCATTTTTACTCACTTTTGTGGTGGTGGTTTTTATCCTGCTCACCCAATATATGCTGAAGTATTTTGATGATTTTGTGGGCAAAGATTTGGGGATGGATGTTTTTGCCGAACTGATCATGTACTTCAGCATTAACATGACCCCGGTTGCCTTGCCACTGGCAGTGCTGCTCTCTTCTCTGATGACCTTTGGCACCATGGGCGAACACTTCGAGCTTACAGCCATCAAGGGAGCCGGTATTTCTCTCACCAGGGCACTCAAACCTCTTTTCTTTTTTGTCCTCCTGATCTCGGTACTTGGCTTTCTCTCCAATAACTATATAGTTCCCAAGGCTAATCTTAAAGCTTATAGCCTGCTATACGATATCAAGCAAAAAAAGCCAGCTTTGGACATCAGAGAAGGCGTGTTTTATGGCGGTATACCTCAATATGAGATCAAAGTAAATAAAAAATATCCAGATGGTGAAACCTTGAAAGAGATCATCATTTACGACCATCGTAACGGGCTCGGTAATAAGGAAGTGATTCTGGCTGATTCAGGAAAGATGTACACCATTGATAATGACCGCTTTCTGATGCTGGAACTGTTTAAAGGAAACCGTTATTCAGAGTCTAATCTGCCCGGTACCGGAAGTAGCAGCGTAAGTGGTGACCCGCGGTTTATGCGCAATAGTTTTGAAGAAACAAAACTGATATTCAGTTTAGCTTCTTTTGACCTTCAGCGTACCAAGGAAGAGTATTTTGCGTCACATCGCAGAATGAAAACCATAGAAGAACTCACCCAGGCAATGGACTCCCTGGAGGGAGAGAAACTGGCTATTGAGTACCAGGCTTTTACCAGTTCACCTACATTTTACTCTTATCATCTCCGTTATGATTCATTGATGCCGGAAGGTCTTGATGAGAAAATAGCCCTTATCGTGAAAGAAGATACTACCCAACTGGAAGAGGTGGCAGCTGAATCCGATACCGCAGAAAGTATGCGGGTAAGTGCCGCAAGTGGGCTGAGAGGAAGTAGCGTATCCGAACTTTCAGCTTCTGCCAAAGCCAGGCTCATCAGGCAGGTGCGGGAAGAGAAGCAGCAACATCTGGAAAATACCCATGTACAGGGCCAAAGCAGTAAAAAGGCAATTGTTATTGAGGCAGACACTTCCATTATTTATCGGGTAGATACAGCGATCAGCGAGACAGAATATAGCAGTGTGGTGGCAAAAGCACTTAACCAAAGCAAAACCATCCATAATACCCTGCAGATCAATGCATCCAAGTTGGATAAGCTTGAGCGCGAAATGAACAAGGATCTTTATGAAAGCAGGAAAAAAATTGCGCAGGCCATTTCCTGTCTGATCATGTTTCTGATCGGTGCACCCCTGGGGGCCATCATCAAAAGAGGAGGTCTGGGCGTACCTGTCCTAATATCCATCTGTTTTTTCATTGCTTTTTATGTGTTGACGGAGATCAGCAGGAAGTGGGCAGACGACCTGTTGATGGACGCCGAAGTGGCTGTTTGGTTTCCCAATATGATTTTACTGCCTTTTGGCGTATTGTTCATGTTGCAGGCAAGGTTGGATACTCGCTTACTGGAAACTGACTTTTATAAAGTGTGGATTGAGAAGCTGAGTAAAAGAATGCGTGTTCTGAACAGAAAGCTGCCGGTTTGATTTTTATTTAGCTGTTCAAGGCTTTTTTTACGTTGTTAATGGAGAATCAATGCTGGTACTGCATCCGGTAAAAGAGCTTTAGGAAGAGCGATACTGGCGGATAAAAAAAATATTATTAAATTGCAGGCTATTTTGATTAAATCCTTAATAGTCTCTACCTTTGTGCAAATTTTCGCAAAACCATACTTTATATAGGCATGTATTTAACCAAAGAGAAAAAGCAGGAGATATTTGAAAAAAACGGCATCGGTAAGTCTAAAACAGACACCGGGTCAGCTGAGTCTCAAATCGCTCTTTTTACCCATCGTATTAATTATTTGACAGAGCACCTGAAGGCGCACAAGCAGGATCACTCAACCCGTCTGGGCTTGCTCAAACTGGTAGGAAAGCGTAGAAGATTCCTGGATTTTCTGCAGACCAATGATATCGAGCGTTACAGGTCAATTATCGCTGAGCTGAACCTCAGAAAATAATCATTAAGCTGGGGAATCCTGCACAAGGGTCCCCTTTTGTTTTTTCGACTTCCCTATTAATTTTCTTATCTTTTGCTGATAAGCGCGATAGCACGCCGAATTGTATCAACCTTTTTTGCTGGCTGTTGTTATCATCTTCACAAGATGAAAGTACTTCTTGAAATTTTAGATCTAAAATATGCATCCTAAAGTCATTACGAAAGAAATTACACTTCCTGACGGTAGAACAATATCCATTGAAAGCGGTAAGTTAGCCCGACAGGCTGATGGCTCAGTGGTAGTTCGGATGGGTGATACCATGCTGCTTGCTACTGTAGTTGCCAATGAAGAAGCCCGCGAAGGAGTAGATTTTTTACCGCTATCAGTAGATTACCAGGAAAAATTTGCTTCTGCTGGAAGAATTCCCGGCGGTTTTCTCAAAAGAGAAGGGCGTCTTTCCGAACACGAGATACTCGTATGCAGGTTGGTCGACAGAGCTCTTCGCCCTATTTTTCCCGGGGACTACCATGCCGAAGTACAGGTCAATATCTTTCTGATTTCTGCGGATAAAGATGTAATGCCCGACGCTTTGGCCGCATTGGCGGCTTCTTCTGCCATTGCAGTATCAGATGTGCCTTTTGCCGAGCCTATTTCTGAAGTAAGGGTAGTAAAGGTAGATGGTAATTATATCATCAACCCTAATGCGAAGCAAACCGCTGATTCTGAACTTGATATGATCGTTGCCGGTACATCCACCAATATACTCATGGTGGAAGGAGAAATGAATGAAGTGAGTGAGCAGGAAATGATGGATGCAATGAAAGCCGCTCATGAAGCTATCAAAGTTCAGTGTGAGGTGCAGAAAGAAATGGCAGCAGAATTGGGTATCAGCAAAAGAACATACGAGCATGAGGTCCATGATGAGGCCCTGAGGCAGGAAATTTTTGATAAATACTATGAGCAGATGTACAGCGTCTATGCTCAGGGGATATCCAATAAGGAGGAACGCAAAAATCGTTTTAAAGAAATTAAGAACAGCTACATAGAAAGCCTGCCCGAAGAGCATGAAAAAGATCTCAACCTTGTTGGGAAGTATTTCGGTGAACTGCAGAAAAAGGCTGCCCGTAATCTTGTACTGGATGAGAAGAAAAGACTAGACGGCCGTAAGCTTGATGAGATACGCCCCATAAGTTGTGAGGTAAATTATCTGCCTTCTGCACATGGTTCGGCGATCTTTACGCGGGGCGAAACGCAGTCACTGACTACTGTTACCCTGGGCACCAAGCTTGATGAGCAGATGATTGATAGTGCGATGTTTACAGGAAGTAGCAAATTCTTACTTCACTATAATTTCCCTGCTTTTTCTACGGGAGAAGTAAGGCCCAACAGAGGCCCGGGTCGTAGGGAGATAGGACACGGAAATCTTGCTTTCCGCTCGCTGAGAAAGGTATTGCCTAAACCAGAGAATAATCCCTACACCATTCGTGTGGTTTCTGACATACTGGAATCAAACGGTTCTTCTTCCATGGCTACCGTATGTGCCGGTTCGCTGGCTCTGATGGATTCTGGAATGCCGGTTTCGGCGGCAGTTTCTGGTATTGCTATGGGATTGATTTCTGATGGGGAAAGCGGTAAGTATGCCATCCTTTCAGACATTCTTGGTGATGAAGATCATCTGGGGGATATGGACTTTAAAGTGGCCGGTACCGAAAAAGGTATCACTGCCTGCCAGATGGATATTAAAGTGGATGGTTTGTCTTTCCAGGTTCTGCAGGAAGCTTTGGAACAGGCCCACCGTGGCAGAAAGCATATTCTGGGCGAAATGAATAAGGTGATCTCCCAGCCTAATGAAAGTCTGAAGCCTAATGCACCTCGTTCAGTTTCTATCAAAATTGAGCGGGATATGATCGGTGCGCTAATAGGCCCTGGTGGAAAAGTAGTGCAGGAAATTCAGAAAGAGACCAACACTACCATTATCATTGAAGAAATTGATAACAAAGGACATGTAAATATCTTTGCCTCAGATGAGGAAGATATGAATAAAGCACTCATGCGGGTAAAAGCGATAGTAGCTACTCCTGATGTTGGTGAAATTTACGACGGAACCGTTAAATCTATTATGCCCTTTGGCGCATTTGTAGAGTTTATGCCCGGCAAAGATGGCCTGCTTCACATTTCCGAGATTAAGTGGGAAAGAGTTGAGAATATGGAGGGTGTCATGGAAGTTGGTGAGCAGGTAAGAGTTAAGCTTATTGAAATAGATAAAAAGACTGGTAAGTACCGATTGTCCAGAAAAGCACTTCTGCCCAGACCTGAAAAGAAGCAATAGCACAATAATTGATTAGCTATATTTTCAATAAAAATTTTGAAATATTAGTTCGTGCGAGTTTGTATGTAAGGAACTAACAAATTGCCAATGCTTGTTGCAACCTTGTACATCTCAAAAATTAATAACCCTAAGTGAATGAGACAACTAAAAATTAGTAAACAGATTACTAATAGGGAAAGTCAGTCGCTGGACAAATACCTTCAGGAGATTGGAAAAGTTGATTTGCTTACACCGGACGAGGAAGTAGACCTTGCCAAAAGGATACGATCCGGCGATCAGCTTGCGCTGGAAAAACTCACAAAAGCTAATTTGAGGTTTGTTGTCTCAGTTGCCAAACAGTATCAGAATCAGGGTCTTACGCTTGGAGACCTGATCAATGAAGGAAATTTAGGTCTTATCAAGGCAGCCCAGCGATTTGATGAAACCCGGGGTTTTAAGTTCATCTCTTATGCCGTTTGGTGGATTCGTCAGTCTATCCTGCAGGCACTGGCTGAACAGTCAAGAATTGTAAGGCTTCCGTTGAACAGAGTAGGGTCTCTGAATAAAATTTCCAAAACTTTTTCTGAACTGGAGCAGAAGTATGAGAGGGAACCGTCTCCAGACGAACTTGCCGATGTACTGGAAGTAACGACCAACGAAGTGGTGGATACCATGAAAATATCCGGACGCCACGTATCCATGGATGCGCCATTTGTCCAGGGAGAAGAAAACAGTCTGTTGGACGTTCTGGAGAATGACTCAGAAGATACGCCTGACTCATCTCTGATGAATGATTCGCTTAGGAGAGAAGTACAGCGTGCACTATCCACACTTACGCAACGAGAAGCAGATGTAATAACCCTCTACTTTGGCCTTAATGGAGAGCACTCTATGACCCTGGAGGAAATTGGTGAGCGATTTAACCTGACGCGTGAGCGTGTAAGGCAGATCAAAGAAAAGGCAATTCGCAGGCTTCGTCATACCTCGAGGAGTAAAGCACTGAAACCCTATCTTGGCTAAAGTATTGCTATACCAAAAAATTAAAAAGGTCTCTACTTGGAGACCTTTTCTGTTTTACACGAAAGCGATAACTTTGTCGAGTTGTAAGTCGTATGTATCAACAGATATTGATATTTTCATATAAAACTTTGCTGAAATGACTAACGAGAAAGTCAATTTACTCATATTAGGATCAGGTCCCGCTGGCTATACTGCTGCCATTTATGCTTCACGTGCTAACCTTCATCCTGTACTTTACCATGGTAATCAACCAGGAGGACAACTGACCATTACCACAGACGTGGAAAACTATCCCGGTTATCCTGATGGAGTAATGGGACCGCAAATGATGATAGATTTCCAGAAGCAGGCTGAGCGATTTGGTACCGATATCAGGAACGGCCTGGCTACTTCCGTTGACTTCTCTTCCTACCCCCATAAAGTGGTTATTGATGAAAAGCACGAAATTGAAGCCAATGCCGTAATCATTGCTACTGGAGCCTCCGCAAAATGGTTGGGACTTGAATCAGAAGAAAGACTCAATGGCAGGGGAGTTTCTGCCTGTGCAGTCTGTGACGGCTTTTTCTTCCGCGGCCAGGAGGTCGCAGTGGTGGGTGGCGGTGATACCGCAGCTGAAGAAGCCAGCTATTTATCCAAACTTTGTAGTAAAGTCTACCTGCTGGTACGCCGTGACGAAATGAGAGCCTCCGCTATTATGCAGCAGCGGGTAGAAAGTGCTAAAAATATTGAGATACTCTGGAACACCGAGACAGAGGAGATCCTTGGCGAGGATGAAGTTGAAGCCATACGGGTATTGAACAACAAGACCGGGGAGAAAAAAGAAATACCTGTTCAGGGCTTTTTTGTAGCCATTGGCCATCAGCCCAACACTTCTATATTCAGCAACTTCCTGGATATGGATCAGAGCGGTTACATTAAGACCGTGCCGGGTACTTCGAGAACCAATGTTGAAGGGGTATTTGCCTCAGGAGACGCACAAGACCATGTCTATCGTCAGGCGGTGACTGCGGCTGGTACTGGTTGTATGGCGGCTTTGGATGCAGAACGCTTTCTGGCAGCTAAAGAACTAGGCGTGGTAGAAGGCATTCCGACGATCTCCATGAAGGAATAAATATCAGATACATAAGCACTAAAGGGCCATTAGCGGCCCTTTTTTGTTAGCATGACCTAGCGGGCCATTTCATAATGCTTTATGCCGCATTCCTCAAACTCTTCGCCGAGAGTCTCGAAGCCAAGTTTTTGATAAAATGGTATAGCAGGCGTCTGGGCGTGCATATAAATCATCTGAGGACTAATATTAGGGTTTCCCTCAATATCCTGAAGAACAGTCTGCACCAGTAAGCGTCCGATTCCGGTTCCCCTGTATTGCTTTAATACAGCAAACCTTTCCAGTTTGATGCCTTTATCTGTCTGACGCCAGCGCGCAGTACCACAGGGATTTCCATCCGCATCATACGCCAGAAAATGGGTAGACGTATCCTCATACTGATCATATTCTTCTTCCGGTGCTACTTTTTGCTCTTTTACAAATACCTCTTCCCGTATTACGAAAGCCTGTTTTAGCTCTTCCTGGTTAACAATTTTACTTACTGATACCAAAGTTACCAATGATTTTAGTTGCTGGATAAAAGTTTATAAACTAGCCTTCTAGCTTACGCTGCTCAGCTCTATCGTATGCTTCAATAATATGTTTGACAATTTTATGCCTTACGACATCTTCACCGCTCAATTCAACAAATCCGATTCCCTTCACATCTTTCAGGACATCTACGGCCTCTATCAGTCCTGATTTTTGGTTTTTGGGAAGGTCAATCTGGGAACGATCTCCGGTGATAATTACTTTTGAGTTGGGTCCCATACGGGTCAGAAACATTTTGATTTGCATGGGAGTAGTATTCTGCGCTTCATCCAGTAAGATAAAAGCATTCTGTAAGGTACGACCTCTCATATAAGCCAAAGGAGCGATTTCTATAACTTTGTTTTCCTCATAAAACTTGAGCTTTTCGCTGGGTACCATATCATAGAGGGCATCATAGATAGGGCGAAGGTAAGGATCAATTTTTTCCTTGAGGTCACCAGGTAGGAAACCCAGATTTTCTCCGGCTTCTACAGCAGGCCTGGTAATGATAATCTTTTTGACCCGCTTATTTTTGAGCGCTCTTACTGCCAGCGCTACAGAAATATACGTCTTACCGGTACCGGCAGGCCCCACAGCAAAGACAAGGTCGTTCTTAGCAGCTGATTCTACAAGCTTTTTCTGGTTAGATGTTTTGGGTTTGATGACTGCACCTCGGGTGCCATACAACAGAATTTCCTCCTCACCCTCTATGAATTCGGGCTTGTTTTCACTGCTGATATAAGACTGTATACTCTCTTCAGTAAGCTTACCATATTTGTGGTAATGGTTCAGCAAAGAATTCAGGATATCATTGATCTTAATAATTTCAGGAGTGCTGCCTTGGATGTAGATCTCATTTCCGCGGGATACTATCTTACTTTCCGGAAATGCATTGGAAATCGTTTTGATATTTTTATTCTCAACTCCTAAAAAATCAAGAAGAGAGACATTCTCCAGTGTAATTACCTTTTCTACCAAATGCTTCTGAGGTCAAGTTGAATAATTTATACTACTAACGTTGAATGTCTTGAATAATGTTTACTTTTGCTACCTAAACTTAGAGAAATTTTTAGATCGTTTCCATGCCGCTGATCACATTTATGTCAGATTTCGGTTTGACTGATTATTATACAGCTGCGGTCAAGGCCATACTTTATTCAAGTGATCCTTCTCTACAGGTGATTGACATTAGCCACGAGATCGACAGTTTCAACATTGCTCATGCTTCTTTTGTTTTACGCTCCGTTTACCGTGATTTTCCCAGGGAAACGGTGCATCTGATCGCTGTGGGAGCCTCTTCTGCCCGTGAAGACTATGTGGCAGTGAAGCTTGATCATCATTTTTTTGTGTCCGCTGATAACGGCATCATCAGTTTACTGAGCGATCAGGAGCCGGAGGCTATCGTACGTCTTGACAACCGTAATACTTCCTTTGCTGCCAAAGATGTGCTTGCCCCTGCTGCAGTAAACCTGGCCAAAGGGGCCAAACTGGAGGACATCGGGACAAAAATGCATGAGATCAACCGGAAGATTCCCCGACAGCTGAAAGCAAACAAGAAAATAATCTCAGGTCATGTGATCCACATGGATCATTATGGCAATCTGATTACCAATATTGACCGCTATACCTTTGATGTGCTTAGTAAAGATACCAAATACGAAATCACCTTTGGCAGGGAGCATTTTGATACTATTCAGAATAGCTACTACGATGTGGATTTTGGAGAGTGTGCATTGTTTTTTAACAGTCTGGGGCTTTTAGAGATCAGCATCAACCAGGGGAGTGCTGCCCAACTACTGGGACTCAAATATGACAGTGCGGTGCAGATTTTCTTCGGAAATAAGTAATAAGAAAACGAGGCCAAGCTTTGTTATTTCGTAGCACATCCATAGTTTTGCAAACCATTTAAGCCTTGGTGGCGGAATTGGTAGACGCGTTGGTCTCAAACACCAATGGGGTAACACCCGTGCCGGTTCGACTCCGGCCCAAGGTACTGAATAAGCCTGTAAGTCTTTGATTTACAGGCTTTTGTTTTTTTTACTGACAATTTTTTTTGGTATTCATAGCACTGTCAACTTTTCAATTATTATCACTTTTTCCTGTCAAATGTATACGCCAGTATTTTTCAATCTGTACATAATTCTCCTTTCAGCTTTCTTCCTGTTTTCAATTACTCCCCAAAAGCCGCATAGGCTTCCAGCTGCTCCTGCATCTTGCGGATACGATCTTCCAGCGATTCAGAGCTGATCTTTTCGCGCAGACGGTCCACCATGATGGGAAAGGCAAAAGGCGTGGGGCGGGGGGGAAGCTCAAGCAGGAGCTTTTGCTGCCGGATAGTCGCCATCACTTCAGCTAGTTTGGACTGTTCCACCTGCTGGTACAGCGCCTCCTGCATAGCCTGGGCCATGAGTAGGTTATTCGGGTCGTATTCGGCAAAGACATCGTAAATGATCTGAGCGGTGGCCTGCAGGTGACGGTTACCAATGGGTTTTCCGGGATACCCCTGGAACACAAGGCCGGAAATGGCCGCTATCTCACGGAACCTTCGGCGGGCCATCTCAGTGCTATTGACACTCTCCAGTATGTCTTCCAGCAGATTTTCTGCGGTAAAAAGATCCAGTTCCAGGGCTTCTTCCAGCGGTATTTCGGTGTCAGAAAGCAGTTCAAAGCCATAATCGTTCATCGCAATGGAAAAGCTGATAGGCTGGATACGGCTGATACGCCAGGCTACCAGTGTAGAAAGAATCTCATGTACCGCCCTCCCGGCAAAAGGGTACATAAACACATGGAAGCCTTCCCGGCTTTGCAGTTTTTCTATCAGGAAGCTGTTCCTGTCGGGCAGTGATGACCAATGGTCCTGTAATGAGAGCAGGGGTTCCAGGGCTTTCAGTTCGGGATCGTCATAGTTTCCTGAGATGAACTCATCCAGCTTATAGCGGATCATATCAGTAAGCTGGGTAGACAATGGCATACGCCCACCCGACCAGCGAGGAATGACACCATCCTTGCCCCGTGCTTTACGCACCAGTACTGTCATTTCCTTGATCCGCTCAAACTTCAGGTTACGCCCGGCAAACCAGAAGTTATCTCCAGACTTAAGCCGTGAAATGAAGCTCTCCTCAATCGTACCAATAAAGCCGCCACTGACATATTTCACTTTCAGCACAGGGTCGCTGACGATGGTACCCATAGACAGGCGGTGCCGCATGGCGGTTTTACGACTGTTGACTTTATAGAGGCCATCTTCGTCAACCTCTACTTTGGAAAATTCATCGTACTGCCCCAGGCTTTCACCTCCACTGGTGATGAACTGTAAAGCCCAGGCCCATTCCTCATCCTGCAGTTCACGATAGGCATAGGTCTGCCGGACTTCCTGCAGCACTTCTTCAGCCCGAAAGCCTTCGCCTACCGCCAATGTCACCAGGTATTGTACCAGCACATCAAAAGACTTTTCCAGTGGCTTACGGGATTCATACACTTTTTGCCGAATAGCCTCCTGTATAGCAGCCCCTTCCAGCAGCTCCAGCGAATGAGTAGGCAGGAAATAAATGCGACTTATGGCTCCCGGCTGATGCCCGCTACGACCGGCTCTTTGCATAAATCTGGATATTCCCTTGGGGCTTCCTACCTGTATGACCGTCTCAACCGGCCGGAAGTCTACCCCCAGGTCCAGGCTGGAGGTACAGACGACCAGCTTGAGCATACCCTGGTGCAGAGCACTCTCTACCCAGCTGCGTACCTCATTGTCCAGTGAGCCGTGGTGCATGGCCATTTGTCCGGCCAGGTCTGGGACTTTTGTCAGCAGGGTCTGGTACCAGATTTCTGTCTGTGAGCGGGTATTGGTAAAGAGCAGGGTTGTTTTGCTTTCTTCAATGATGGGCAGTACTTTTTGCAGCATCCTGATACCCAAATGACCTGCCCAGGGAAATTTCTCTACCTCATCGGGAATGATGCTCACCACCGCTATCTTTTTTTCTATATCCGACCTGATAATTCGGTTAGGTCGGGGGTGCCCCGGCCCAAGCAGTATATCCTTGGCCTGCTCCAGGTTACCAATGGTGGCTGATACGCCCCATATCTTCAGGGCAGGCTGTAGCCTTTTCAGGCGGCTAAGCCCCAGTTCCATTTGTACACCACGCTTGGTACCCAGCAGCTCGTGCCATTCATCAACCACCACACACTGCAGGTTTCGAAACAGGCGAGAATGATCCTTCTGGCTCAGGAGCAGGTGCAGACTCTCTGGGGTGGTGATGAGGCATTCGGGCATGCTACGCAGCTGCTTCTGCCTTTGGGCAGAGGTGGTATCTCCGCTACGAACTGCCACCTGCCAGGGTATTTCCATTTCCTCACAGGCGCGTTCCATCGCCTGTGCGATATCCCGAGCAAGTGCTTTCAGTGGTGTGATCCATAGTACCTGAAGGCCGTTTCTGCGTTTTTCCTGAAAATCATCAGGATGTTTTTGAATGAAGTCCAGCAGGCAGGCCAGCCATAATGCATAGGTTTTGCCGCTCCCGGTAGGGGCGTTGAGCAGGCCGCTTTCTCCCGAAAGATAAGCTTCCCACACTTCCTGCTGAAAGGTAAAGGGCTCCCAGCCCTGCTGGTGAAACCAGGTGAAGGCGGGCTTAAGCGTTTCCAATGATTTAGGGGGCATCAGTTGGAAAAATCAAAAACCAGCACTTTTGTTTAAGTATCCTGACATCAGCCAAGAGCAGCATATTCCTTCCGCAATAACCGCCGCATCAGCTTGTTAGAAGCAGTGCGGGGCAGATCCTCTCGTTTGACCACTTCCTTGATACGGAACAGGGGATTCAGTTCCTGGGTGATCATCTTCTGCCAATCGGATCTGAGTTGGGAAACGTCGGCCTGCTCATCTTTGGGTACAAAGAATACCACCAGGGCTTCTGGGCCTCCCTCTTCAGGTGCTACGGCCACTGCGGCGCTTTCGTACACGGCAGGATGCCGGTTGATGATTTTTTCTATTTCCACCGCACTCACTTTGATTCCCCCCAGGTTCATGCTGTCGTCAGCGCGGCCCCGGCTTTTGTAAAAGGTAGTGCCTTCCAGAAATTGGGGATAAATTTGATAGGCATCTCCGTGCCTGCGCAGGGGAGTGCCATCCTTCAGTAATGGCGTGTCATTGAAATATTCTTCGTGATGGTCGCGGTTGAGCAGTCTCTGCGAAAGGCCGATAGAGGGTGGTACAATAAAGACCTCTCCATCCTTGTCCTGGCTTAGCTGAGCACTTTCTTCATCGCGAAAGCGCAGGTCAATCCCCAGGGCCGGTGTGGTAAAGGTAGCCGGGCTGGCGGCCTGTACGACTGAGCCGGTCATATAGCCTCCACCGATTTCGGTACCACCGCAATACTCAATCACAGGAGCTTTGAATGCGCAAAGCCACATCAGGTAGAGGTAGTCTTCTACCTGGGAGGGTTCGCCCGTAGAGCTGAACAAACGTACCTGCCACTGGTACTTTTCCATCATGCCGCTAGTACGCCATGCTTTTACCAGTGAGGGTATGGTACCCAGTATGCTGATACCGGATTTCTCTGTAAAGCTGCCAAAGGCTGGACAGGCCGCCGATCCGGTAAACAGGGCAAGAGTAGCCTGGTTGATCAGGGCGGCAAAAATAGTCCAGGGCCCCATCATCCAGCCCATGCCGGTAGTCCAGGTGAGGATGTCTTCGGGGTGTACATCATGATGATAATAGGCGTCAGTAGCGCATTTAATGGGTGTCAACTGATTCCAGGGAATGGCTTTGGGTTCGCTGGTGGTGCCGGAAGAAAACAGTATGCTGATCAGCTGATCAGGGCCGGCAATACGGGGTTCAAACACATTATGATCCAGCAGGTCTTCCCAAAGCAGGTCCTGCTCGCGCAGATCAGGACTTTCCTGACTGGATATGACGATGGACAAAGGTGCTTCGGCCTGGCGTATCTTGCTGTAAACGTCCAGTATCTTTCCGCCGTAGGTATACTCGTCCATGGCTATCACCGCTTTGGCCTCACTACTTGCTATTCTTTTCTGCAGTTCAGTTGCGGAAAAACTATCGGCTACCAAAACGGCTACCATTCCGGCCTGTATGATACCCAGGTAGGCCGCCACCGCTTCCGGACATAGCGGGAGGTACAATACGATACGGTCACCCTGCTGCAGCCCCTGTTTCAGCAACCCATTGGATACCTGGTTGCAGAGTAGCTGCAGTTCTTTGTAGCTGATCTTACGCCGGTTGTTCAGTTCATCAGAGGCGATAATGGCCGTCTTGTCACCCCTGGCCTGAAAGCAGCTTTTGACGATGTTCAGTTCAGCGCCGGGTAGCCAGTTTGGGTTTTCATTGCCAGCTGAATTATCCAGTACCTGCCGGTACTTTTTGTCAAAGCTGATATTGAGGCTTTTGATGGCTGTTTCCCAGAATTTAGCCCGGTACTTTACCGACCATTTGTGCAGTTCCTGGTAGCTTTGCAGGTCAAGGCTCTGGATGAGGTGGGTGATATTGGCTTTTTTGACAGTATCTTTTTTGGGTAGCCAGGCAATGCCCAGGGGGTCGTGCCGGAAGATGGTATAGTAAATTTCTTTTAGCTGATCAAAACTCAATAGTCCTGATGCTTCATCGCTAATGTGTTGCCACAGTCGTGCTTTTTGCAGAATGGCTTCTTTTTGGGTAGTTTGCATGTATCTGAAAGATTAAAAAACTTATCGGTTCCAATTTTATTTTTAATAAAAGTAAAAGCTATTAAATAATCCTAATGCAATCATTTTTTATGAAACTCAATCTTACTCTTTTATTCACCTTCTCACTTTTTATTTTGATGGGCTGCGGTAGCGATCGTCCTTTAAAAGTTGTTTTTTTCGGTGATTCTATCACCCAGGCCGGAAGAGAAGACCCTGCCGGTTATATCAACGTGATGGAAGAAAACCTTGATTCTGCCGAATATGAACTGGTAGGTGCCGGTATCAGCGGCAACAAGGTGACCGATCTGCAGGAACGTGTGCAGGACGATGTGCTGGCCCTGAACCCCGATGTAGTATTCATTTACATCGGTATCAATGATGTCTGGCACTTTTATGAATTTGAGGGTACGGTAGGTACTGAGATAGAACAGTACGAGGAAGGGCTGCATGACCTGGCCGAAATGCTGCAGACCCAGAACCGACAGGTGATTCTGTGTACCCCTACGGTGATAGGAGAGGAGCCGGCTATGGAAGGAGAAATCAACGAACAGCTGGATCAGTACGCTGATGTGGTCATAGAAGTAGCTGCCCAGGCCGGCTGTGGGGTATGCGACCTGCGGTCTGCTTTTAAAGATTATCTTAGCAAGAACAACCCTGTCAACCAGCACGAGGGCATCCTAACCACGGATGGCGTACATCTTAACCCCGAGGGCAACCGTTTTCTGGCAAATTTGATGACTGAGTGTCTGGAGCGTTACGCCAGTAATTAAACCCTGGGACAGATCACTTTATGGATTGGGCGTAAACCACATTCTCAACGCTGAACGATAATCAGTATAGTGCAGATAGTGTTCATTGGTGAGAAAAAGTAACTGCAGAGGGCTGCTGTCATCAGCACCCAGCACGGCATAGGGTCGTATATTATTCCGGCTGGAGTTGGTGGTGATCGCTTGTTTATCCCAGCTGTTATTGGCCTGTCTGGTCCATTGCTCAATCTCAAATATCCCGTTTTTCTGCACCGACATGTAGATGGTTTCCGGCGTTTCATGGTCTACCACGATGCCTCCCGAATAATTCGGCTCCCGCTGTTCAATGCCGGGTTGATCCTCAGGAAACCAGCTACCGGCGCGGACTAGCCACTCCTTTTCCCATTGCTGTCCATTCCAGCGGGCGTAGTGGTAGTCATGGATACTATCCTCAGGAAAGGAGGCATAAGTAAGGACCGGATTTCCCTGTGCGTCAGCAGTCAGATCCCAGATCCAGGCTTTATTTTCGGTAGCTCCATTGTGCACCATATCAGCTGCTTCCGGCTTAAAGGGGACATCAGCCAGGCTGCTGACTAAGCTGCCGTCGGCACGGTAAAAATTCCCTTTTTCGTAATAAGTGTAGTAAATGCTATTTTCTGTCTCGTTACGGGGGTGGCCATCGGTAAAAGCCAGGTGCAGACGCCGGCCATCGCTAAAAGCTTTCAGATAAGGACGCCGGTTCCGGTAAATCCTTTCCGGCAAAATCAGTATCTGCCCCTTGGACCAGCTTTGTCCTTTATCGTCCGAAATAGAAAAATTAGGCTTGAAGTCAGCGCCCCTCCATAGCAGAAACAGTTGGTCTTCCACTTCCCAGAGATTGACATACGTATAGGTATTGGAATAATCGGCATAGCGCACTGTATCGTTCAGATAGAGCGACCTGCGTTCTTCCCAATTGCTGATATCCTCCGCGTTTTGACTCACCATCTGGTAGATGGGCGTACTGCGTGAATGGCGTGAATAGAGGACCATCAGGCGCCCGTCGTCCATCATGTGAAGCGCAGGATTATCATGGTCATCCACTTCCAGGTTTTCGTGGAGTACATGGGTTTTTGTATCTCCGGATTGGTGGTCATAGTAGCCTATCAGCACATTTCCGCTTGAGTCTACCCAGGAGGCATAGGTACGCTGATGCTCTCCGGCATGATAAATAGCCCGGGGATCAGAAAACCAGCACCAGGCGGCGTCAGGACTGAAGGTTTCCAGGACAGGGCCATCGGCAGACAACTTAGCGGTACGGCAGCCAGAAATGATAAAGGTGAAAGCTATTAAAAGCAGAAGAACTGAAGAGAGACGCATGAAGGTTTAAGCTTAGGTTGTTAATGCAATTGATTCAAACCAAAAATAAGTTTTACGATCTGAAAATACAGGAAAAAAATGAATTACAACCCCCTGGACGCATTTTCCCGCCCGGTACAGACTAACCTTCTCGCCTGAAAGCTGTTCTAGAGACAGTAAACAAATTTTTTTGTCTGTTATGAATAAGACCCTCAGAAACGGCCTCCTGGTAAGCCTGGCTGCCGTCATCATTGGCTTTGTTGTTTATTTTTTATTTTATCACGCCAACCTGGATGATACCAAAGTCGCTTATGTGCTCACAGGTGGCGTGACGACAAACTCGGCTGTAGTAGCCTTTAAGACCTTTAAAGCGGCGAAAGTAAGGGTTGAGCTCAGTACGGATGCGGTAGCCTACACCGGTGCCCGCTATTCTGATTATGTGCAAACTTCTGAGTCAGAAAGAAATCTGGGCAAGATCTACCTGGATAGTCTTAGTCCGGATACCCGCTATTACTACCGGCTGGAAGTTAACGATAGTGTGGGGATGTTTGATGGCTACAGTGGTACTTTTCGTACCCATCAGGAGGGCGCTTTTTCTTACAAACTAGCCTTTGGGGCCTGTGCAGAAACCGGATCGGAAAGCAGCATCTTCACCCAGATTGAAAGTGAAAATCCGCTTTTTTACATGAATATCGGTGACCTTCACTATGGCAATATTGATGATGACTGCCGCGAAAATTTTGCTGAGCATTACTATGAAGTATTTACTGCTGAACCACAGGCAAAGCTTTACCGGAATACGGCTTTCGTCTATATGTGGGACGATCATGATTATGGCGATAATAACAGTGGTATACGGGCCGACTGCCGGGAGGTGGCCCTGGATTCCTACAAGAAGTTTATTCCCCATTATGATCTCGCTTTTCAGCAAGAGGTGGCACCCATCTCACAAACCTTTACGGTAGGCAGAGTGCGTTTTCTACTGACCGACCTGCGCTCCTTCAAAATAGAGCCTGAATATCTGGGTTGCGAAAGAACAGACAGAGGCACAAATTTTGGTACCACAGAACACCTCAGGTGGTTTAAGCAGCAGATGCTTGACGCCAAGGCAGCCGGCCAGATGGTGGTCTGGATCAGTGGTATTCCTTTTATCAATGGAGAAAACGGGCCTAATTATGTCTGTGACGAAGATGATGACTGGGGAGGATTTCCTGAGGAACGAGCCGAAATATCCACTTTTGTGGAAGAGCATGATATCCCTATGTGTATACTGGCTGGTGACGCCCATATGGTAGCCATTGATGACGGTTCAAACAGCGACTACGGTCAGCTGGAGGGTAAGGGAATGCCGGTCTTTCAGGCGGCGCCCCTTGACCGCTACGGTTCTTACAAAGGTGGTCCCTACAGCCACGGCTTTAGTGCCGAGAGTGGACAGTACGGACTAATGGAAATTGAAGATAATGGAGGAGATGAAATCTGTGTACTATGGACGGCCAAGGATAAAGCGGGTAATTTGGTCACCAACAGCGCAGGAGAGGACATTACTTTCAGATTTTGTGAAAAGGTAGGCGCAGAAAGAACGCCGGGCAATGCCGGCGTTCTGGGCAGTACAAAAGTTTTATTCTGAAAGCCTAAGAAGCGTGTCTTTTGGTGCGGTAGCTGTAGTAAGCCAGTACTTCTTCTATGGCCAGCCGTATGGCAGTGTTGATAGGGTAGAACTTATCCGTCAGGCGATGGTCAATATTACACATTCTGAAGTAGTAATTGCGCATGACCGCTACCTGCTGTCCTTCCTTTACCCAGTTATCTGCTTTGGCAAATACTTCGGGAGTTTCTGTCTTGATCACGCTACAGGTTGACAAACGCTTGTTACCGTATTTGTCAAAAGCAGCAGAAAAGCCAAAAAGCCGGCAGATCAGACCTCGTTGCTGGTAAGAGGAGCATTTGCCCTGTCGCTGGTCGGTGCCCAATGCCTGCAGTACAGCACAAACCTGGCTCTGCTGAAAGGTTCTGAGCTTTTCCAGCCACTCATGGGCCTGATCGTTTGTGTAAAGGTGGTAGGCCAGGGGCAGAAATTCCAGCACAGTCGCTTCAATATCAGCCTTAAAACAACACTTACCACAACCAGCAATGCATGCCATGCCGGTCCCTTTACGAAATACCTGCATCTCCTGATCCAGGTCTTCGTACAATTTTTCTATTGCTTTTACTTTTCTTTTGATCGACATAAATGATTATACAATCCAGATAGTTACCACAAAAATGCCTAATAAGTTGCATGACTGGCTAAGTATTTTCATCTATTTTTTCAGCGGAGGTCGCTTTGTATCATTTCTTTTCTGATTTCCATGGTCCTGACCGAAATCATACACAAACGAGACAGTTTTTTGATAACGGCCTGGCTATCTGAAAGCGGTTTTTCACCGAACTTTTCTCTCAGTATCGCTTCGTTAGCCGGGGCTTTTGCCAGAAAATCCAGGAAGTATTCCATGGGGCTCAATCCTTCAAAAGTATACTCCCAGCCAGCCTGTGGAATGTTGCTGATGTGGATGATGACGCCTACATCCCTGATCTCCATACGCTGTTCTTCACGATCCAGGTGATAGCTGAACTTTTTGTACCGCTTTTCAGTGGTTTCGGCTATTTCCACTTTCCAGTCGGGCTCAGGCAGCGCTACGTTCAGGCTATGCAGATCAAAGAGCGATTTACCCCAGGATAACCATTTTCTGAAATGGGGATAAGCAGGGATACGGGGAAAATCCCAGCGCAGAAAAGGTGCATAAGTAGCGTGATATTGCGGGTGATTTAGCACTGCGTAGAGGTAATAGAAAAGGTGCTCCTCACTGACCGCCTCATGGTCTTTTCTTGCCTGGTCGTAAGCGGCAGTAAGTTGGCTCAGCTGCTCTTTCAGTTCTTCAATATAACTTTTTACCCGCTGGTAGATTACTTTCCTTTCAATGGCATCCCTTTCCAGCCGGAGTACTTTGAGCCTGAATTCCTCAATTTTCTCATAAGGAGGCGACAGGAGTTCAACATCCGAGGTGAAGTTTCTGGCATCCTCCAGCAGTTGGTTGATCTGCTCCGGATACTTCCGCAATACCGGCAGGTCCCGGCTTACACTGGCAATTCTATCAAGTGTATTTGTAACACTTTCCGGCGGAAACACAATAAAATTATTATCCAGGTTTTTGGTCCTGTCACGGTAAAATTCCCGGAAAAGCTGCAGTACCTCAGCATTGATATTCTCCTGTACTTGATTGACCTTCTGCTGTAGCTGTCGGGGAAAGAGTAGTGCCTGTGTGGCCAGGTTTTTATAAACCGGTAAGGTGGTGGCAACAGTTTCTTTTGTGGCAGCACTAAGGGCCATGACTTTGCCTGCCTTGAGGGGACGTGCCGTCAGCTTTTCCTCTGCATACAGATAGGTACTCACGAAGGGGCGTATCATTACCTCCCGGACAAGGTCAGGATTGAAGTCCAGCGGGATACCCTGCGCTGCCATTTCTTTCAGTATGGGATGCCAGCTGATTTTCGGGTTGAGACTGTCGGTGGTGCTGCTTAGCCCTTTGTGGTATTCTTTCAGCAGGAACTTTACTTTTTTTTTCAGCCGCTGAGGGTCGGTATCGGTCAGCCAGTGAGGCATAAGACTTTCTGTACCGGTGGCGGTTTGGCGAAAGAAAGATTGCCCCTTAGCGTACAATGGGTAGTAATCATAAAAGTCACTTTCGGGTAGGCCGATCCATTGTTTCTGCCTTTCTGCTCTGATCTCTTTCCAGTCAATATTTTCAAAATCCAGCGTTTCTGTATCCTCCTCCATGGCATAGCTGAAGGTAGTATAGTGAACCACTGAGGGCTTCCGGCTATGGGATGCTGACTTTGCTGCCAGAAAAATAACGGCTACTCCATCACTTTCATCATCATCGCCCAGTTTAAAATCTATCACATAAATATCCGGAAAATGCCGGTGTAGATAAGTACGAAAAGGCTCCTGCATGAAGTCAGTCAGCACAAAACGATTGACCACCAAAACGAGCATGGCTGGGCTGCTGCTTTTTTCGCCGGCCCAGTGGAGGAGCAATTCTTTATATCCGGCGCGCAGGCCTTCTTTTTCGTCAAGCAGATATTCAGCTCCGGCCTGCTCTTCCATCTGGCGGTAAGCCTTACGGGCGTATCGGTAGGGGTGTTGTTCGGTACGCAGATCCAGCAAAATAGCCTTGTAGCTATTTTGCTGAACCTTACTGATACCTGCCTGTAAAAGAGAGTCTCCTGAGAACAGCTGGGTTTGCATTCCACTTTCCCTGATGTTCAGCGGGTCTAGCCAGTAATAGGATTCAAAGGAAATCCCGCTTTGCTGTTTGGACAGATAATGAAAAGTAAAATTCAATAAGCTGATAGCTAAACCGGTGAACTGCTGTTTTCCAGTCTGCTCCTGCAGGTCAGCTTCCACAAAGCCAAGCGTACTTTCGTGCCATTGGTGTTCCAGTGGGTTGATCCACAGTAGCTGGGTGCCAGTATCGTTAAGGCTGATGCCTAATTGCCGTTTCATCAGGTATTGCAGCAGGTAAGCTGATTGGTGTATGGCCTTTTCGCTTAGAGGAAGCATGCTTTCATGTTCCATTTTATGTAGCTGCAACTGCCAGAAAAGCAACCTATGGGAGGAGGGGAGTAGTTCGGAAATTTGCTGGCTAAGCTGCTGTAGCCTTTCCTGTTCCGCTTTATTTAGTTGCAGCAGGTCACTAGTATCCAACTGCTTAAACAGTTGCTGTAAAACCGTTACCTGTTGCAGGGAAAGCAATTCGGACTCATGGAGTACCAGACGGATAAAAAGCGCATCAGCCAGAATTCTTCGGAGGTCTTCTTCCTGAAGTTGTGCCGACAGGGCCTGTCTCAACTGGTCAAGCAACGACAGGCTGTACTTATTTTTTTGCTGTGCAGTTTGCTGAGTATTTTTCAGGTAGGTATCTGCTTCGGTACGCAGATGTTGGTAAACATCTTCCCATTGACTAAGCAGGGGGGCGACCGATGCAAGGGTATCGGGCTGGAGGTGAAAAGCTTCAGCAAAGGTATCCAGTAAGGATCGGTTTTTTTTGACAGTAGGCATAGGTATTGAAAAAACCGGGGGATGATGCGAAAGTTTACCAGTTTAGGGCAGGCACAAAAAAAAGTCCGGCATTTATGGCCGGACAGGTACTATTTAAGAGCCGCCGTTCAGTCCCAGCTTTTCTTTGGCACTTCGCCGGGCTCTTTCCAGCGTCTCTTCAAATCCATTTTCTTCTTCACTCAAAAAAAAACCGCTGATCCTGTCGCGCAGCCGGTCTCCTGATTCAGGCGCAAAAAGCAGGGCGACAATAGAGCCCGCGACCAGGCCTCCTACGATACCGGCAAGTATAGCAGCGGTGTCATTACTCTCCTGCTGCTTCCTGCTGAGCAACATTTTCTGTTGGTCCTGCAGTTTCTGTTTGAGTGCTTTATTCATGGCCAAAGCAGAGCCGGTTACCATGCTGATGGTTTTCAGCGCTTCTAAAGAAGGAAATCTGCTTTTCTTCTTTTTTCTAAATCTAAATGATGGCTTATTAAAGTTCATAGATCAAAAAATTTGAGGGTTTTCAAAGTTTTGTGTGTTAGCTAAGTTAGGGTTTTCTCATGGATATTCAAACGCTTTGTCTATCTCAGGCTTCTACTCTGACATAATCCAGTACCTCCAGCCCCAGTGCTTCAGCCAGGAAGTTGGCATCGGCCATGGCGGCTTCCTTGTCAGGTTTTACTGACACCACCTGCGCCTGATGGTCATTCGCCAGTATTACCAGGTAGCGTATTTTGTACCAGCGGATTGCTGGAGTAATGCCCTTAAAGGAAGATGGTTTTTGGGGCGTTACCTGTTCTACAACCACACGATCGTAGTCAGGAAGGGGCTTCCATGCGCCTGATTTCAGGCCAAGGTAAGCTTTGTAGTTTCTGACTTGCCTCTCATTCAGCCTGATTGCCACTCCGTAGTAGCTAAAGCTGAGGAGTAGCCCTCCCAGCAAAATGAGTAGCCCGATGGTTCCGCCTATATAAAAGCGGCTTTGGTAGGGCTCAAAAAGTGCTGAAAAAATAAAAACGGCCAATCCAATAAAGATCAGGGTATAGCCGGCAAATACTCCTTTACCAAAAAGGCTCCTGATCTTACGGGTAAAATGCTTAGTATTCATATAAGAGTTTAAAAAGTGATTGTACTCTTAACTAACTAAGCAAATGCCAAATTGATATAAGCGCTAGAAAAGCACTTCCTTTTCCTGTTCTTCACCGGTTTGCTGGTACAATTCCCAGTAAAGTGCTGCAATGGCTGGAGGATTATATTTTTCAGCGCCAGGCTGTATATGTCCCTGTATGGTGACGGTAGCCACATGAATATTCAGGGGCTTTAGCTGCTGGTGCAGGCTGAAGGCAAGGTTGCGCAGCGCAGCTTTGCCCATCGCCAGCGAACCATATTTCGGATCGGGCTGCAGCGCAAATCCACCTCCGGTAAAGAAAATTTTGCCACCTCCGGCATGCTCCATGGCCGGCTTTACGGCCTGAACAGCGGTGAGTGCGCCAATTACATTGACCCGGAGGTCAGCAGCCAGCGCATCTTCGCTAATCTCCAGCAGGTTCACCGGCCGGGCGGCTGCAGGGTTATAAATAAGCACTTCTGTTGGGCCCAGCGATTCATGGATAAGGGCAAGGCTATTGCGTAACTCCGGTCCGTCAGAGGAGTCCGCCAGGTAGTAATAGCTTTCTATCTTTTCCTGCTGCAGGATTTTCTGGTACTTTTTTAACTGCTGGTCAGTTCGGGCGATCATGGCAATGGTAAAGCCTTCCTCTCCGAACCTGCGGGCCAGCCCCATACCGTTGCCTTCTCCCATGCCGACGATCGTCAGAATTTTGCTGCCGCTCATAGCAGTACCTTTTCCTGTTCCACGGTCTCATACTTGTCCAGCAGGAGTGGGAAAAACTGCCCATCCATGGCTTGACCTTTTCCTACTTCAGGTACTCCTTCCAGCAGTGCCTGATTGGTATCTGAGCGAACCCCATCGGCAAACACATTGATAACAAATGCCCGGCGAGGGCGCTCAGTCCTGTTTTCATAAGAACCATGAACCATTAATGGGTGATGGAAGGTCGCATGTCCTTTTTTAAGCGGTACTGCTACCGGCTTGAATTCATTCTTCTGTGCATCAGTCAGGTACTGCTGTAGTCCGTCCATATCACCGGCCAGTTCCGGCTTGTCCAGCAGGCCCCATTTGTGGCTTTTGGGCACATAGTACAGGCAGCCATTATCCTGGTCGGCATCATCCAGTCCGGTCCAGCAGGTCAGGTGGGCCATAGGTATGGTCCTGGTCCAGTAGGAGTAATCCTGGTGCCATGCCACCACACCACCATGTCTGGCCGGTTTGTAAAAAAGCTGGTCATGCCAGAAACGAACGGATTCATTGCCCAGCAACTGGCTGGCTGCCATCAGGAAAGCGGGGTTCCAGAGTACATCATGAAAGCCGGGAGAAATCCTCCAGGCACCCAGGGCGTGGAAAAGGATATTGTCCGGATTGCCGGATTCGTTTGAATGAAATTCATAAAATAAATGGTGGGCTGGATGATCAGGGTCAATCAGTTCCTGTAGCTCAGCTCTCAAGCGCTCAATCTGCTGTTCATGGAGCAGAGGAATATCAGCGAGATATCCATTTTCATGGAAAAAATGCAGCTGTTCCTCACTCAGGCGGTACTGCTCCCAGTCCACAGGATTTTTGGGCCACTGAAAAATATCACTCACCAGGTGGTGTATCTCGGATAAGTCTTGGTTTGTACGCATAAAAAATTGATTTTGATGGAAGTATTTAGCCGCTTTGACTGGCTTTGAAGAAATTACTGAAAAACAAAAACTGGTACTGAACGGCATTGTCCCAGTACACCCAGTTATGTCTGCCGGGTCGCTCTATATAATCATGCGGGATGTCTCTGCGCAGTAGTTCACGGTGTAGATTACGGTTGATCTCGTAGAAAAAATCGTCCAGCCCACAGTCTACAATGATCTTGAGCTCGCCAGGGTTGATTTGGTCCAGCATATTGACGACTGATAGTGAATCCCAGCGTTCGGGTTGCTGGCGGTAAGGCCCCAGCCTTTTGGCAATTTCCCAGGCGTTTACGTCGTAGGTAAGGTCAACGCCGCCGCTCATACTCCCGGCAGCACCGAAGGTATCCTGGTGGCGGATCCCGAGAAACAGCCCACCGTGTCCACCCATGCTGAGGCCGGTAATTGCCCGACCACTTTTGTCTTGAATGGTGCGGTAGTTTTCATCTATAAAAGAAACGACCTCCGAGGCTATGTGCGTCTCAAACTGGCTATCGGGATCAACAGGGCTGTCGATGTACCAGCTGCTGTATCCGCCATCGGGCATGACTACGATCACCTGGTGCTCGTCGGCCAAAGAGGGCACCACACTGGCTTTGGTCGTCCATCCGGCATAGCTGTCACTGTAGCCGTGGAGCAGGTAAATCACCGGATAGTTGTGTTTGTTCTGGGAATAAGTATCAGGCGTAAGTACAATGGCAGGAATCTCCCGCTGCATGGCCTCGCTGTATACCTGTACCGTATCCTGCCGGGCAGCGAACAGGCCTGAAAAACTAAAAAATAACATGAAGCTGCTTAGCAGCCAGGCTTTACTTTTCGTCATAGTTGGGTAGCAATAATTAACAGTGTAAAAAAAGTATTATGCTTTTAGCGTAGCATTAGGCTCAAATCTAGCATCCTCAAACCTATGCGCCGTTACACTGTTGCAGCTGAGCTGTGAAACAGCTTTCCGGTTTATTTAGAGTGCCTTAAGGTTATGAAGCTGGTTAAACTAAGCTTATGCTTAGTGCTTAATTTAACTGAATTTTATTAAAATGGGGAAAATTCAATAAATTTCTTGAGTAGCATTTGGGCTACATCCAGGTTTCAATTTTGCGCGAAAGATTGTATGGTTTTTTGTGCTCCCAACCTGCTAAAAAGGACTAATATGACTAAATTCCTTCCTCTTTTGATGATTGCATTCCTGTTTTCTTGTCAGGCCAGGGAAAAGGCTCCTGCGCCTCCCAATATCATCATATTCCTGGTAGATGATCTGGGCTGGGCTGATCTGGCATGTTACGGCAGCGACTTACATGAAACGCCCAATATCGACCGGCTGGCTACTATGGGATTCAGATTTACGGATGCTTACGCAGCCTGCACCGTATGCTCTCCTACCCGGGCGGCAATCATGAGCGCGAAGTATCCTGCCCGTCTCAATCTAACTGACTGGATTACGGGAAGTATCAATGAGCATGCAAAGCTCAGGGTGCCTGACTGGCGAATGTATCTGCCGCTGGAAGAGGAGACTATTGCCGAGTTTTTGAAAAATAGAGGATACGCTACTGCCCACGTAGGAAAGTGGCACCTGGGAGAAGACAGTATTTATTATCCGCAATACCAGGGATTTGACGTCAATGTGGCAGGATACAGTAAAGGCTCACCACCTACTTATTTTTATCCCTATGAAAGACCTAATCGGGAGGCCATTCCTTATCTGGAGGGAGGGGAAACAGGAGAATACCTCACTGACCGCCTAACCGATGAGGCAGTATCTTTTATCACCCAACATGCTGATGAGCCCTTCTTTCTGAATTTTGATCATTACTCGGTACATACGCCCATTGAGGCCCGGGATAGCCTGACTGCTTATTACCAGGGAAAAATCAGGCCAGGTATGCAGCATGATAATCCCGAATATGCTGCCATGGTGCACAGCACCGACCAGAGCATGGGCAGGATTATGCAGGTTCTGGATAGTATGCAACTGATGGACAATACCTTTATTTTCTTTACCAGTGACAATGGCGGGCTTATTTTATGGGATATTACCACCAATGAGCCTCTACGCGCGGGTAAAGGTACCGCTTATGAAGGAGGTACCCGGGTTCCCATGATTATCAAGCCGGTGGGACAGTATACTGCCGGGAAGACACTCGGCGAGCCGGTGATATCCATGGATATTTTTGCCACCATCCGTGATCTGCTCAGTGCTAGCAGTGAAGCTACATACCAGGATGGCAAAAGCCTGCTGCCCATACTCAAAGGAGAGGCTAGCTCTCTGGGAAGAGAAGCGTTATACTGGCATTATCCGCATTATCATCGGGGTGGGGCTTCACCTTACAGTGCCATCAGAAAAGGGGATTATAAACTCATTACCTACTATGAGGATGGTCGGCAGGAACTTTATCATCTGGATGATGACCTGTCGGAAAATAGTAATCTGCAGAACGATCGGCCTGAAGTTCGGGAGCAGTTGTATATGCAACTGGAAAGATGGAAAACGGAAGTGGGCGCACAAATGCCTACGGCTAACCTCTCCTATGATTCTCTCAAAGCGCTGGAATACTATCCCTGATCCCCATCGGGGAAATCCATCTTGATGACCAGTTTTCCAATGGTCCGTTCAGATTCAGCATGCCGCATGGCTTCGGCCAAATCCTGGTAAGTATAGCTTTTTTCTATCAGTGGTCGCAAACTGTCGGTATCAATGTAGCCTTTGAGTATCTCCAGGTCTTCAGTGTTGGCTTTGACCCACATGGTCTTGGCAGAACGTGGAGTCAGTAGCGATAGCCCGGTCCAGAGGAAGTTGGCTGGACTTGGCAGGGTAGACACATAATTTCCCTTGTTTTTCAGCACTTTCCGGCTCCGTTGAAAACTACTCTTGCCAACAGCGTCAAACACCAGGTCGTAGCGAGTAGGCAAGTCTTCAAACTGCTGTATTTTGTAATCAATGACAGCATCTGCTCCCAGTGAGCGGACTGTTTCTATATTTTTACCACTGCAGACCCCTGTGACCGTAGCGCCCATTATTTTGGCGATCTGTACCGCAAAACTACCGACCCCTCCTGAAGCGCCATTGATCAGCACCTCCTGGTTTTTTTTGAGCTTTCCGAAGTCACGCAACCCCTGTAGGGCGGTTAGTGCTGCCAGTGGTACTGCCGCTGCAGCCTCCAGACTCAGCTTTTCGGGAGCCGGTGCCAGGTATTTTTCAGGAACGGCTGCATAGCCGGCATAAGCCCCCATTCGGGGAAAGGAATTCATGCCGTAAACCTGCTGGCCAATTTTAAAAAGCTTACTGCCTGACCCTAAACCTACTACCTCTCCTGCAAGATCATGGCCCAGAACCAGCGGAAAGCGCTTTCTGAGCACCAGCTTCAAGGCTCCCTGCCTTGCTTTAAAATCTATAGGATTGATGGAAGAGGCAGCCACTTTTACCAGCACCTCCCCGGGTTCCACCAGGGGGGTGCTTATCTTACGCTGTTCCAGTACTTCAGGCGAACCATAACGGTTGATGACAATAGCATTCATACAAAAAATTTAGGTTCCTAAAAATCTATGACAATGCCGATGGTTGGCAGCGCGGCACTGTTGTCAGTATCAGGAACTTCTATTAGCCTCCTTGGTTCCAGAATTTCACCATTATCTCCCCGGTCCAGCGAATAAGTGGGCGTATCTGGTAAATTACTGGACAGTACGTTGGTTACTTCCAGGAACAGGTTGAAAGTCCAGTTGTCAAAGTTCCACTTCTTGTCAACCCGGATATCTGTCTGGTTGAAGGCGGTCAGTCTTACGTCACCCAGCTGGTCATAATCGTTGACAAATACCGGGTAGGTCTCCAGCGACCGGTCCAGGTCTACCGGTGGGTAGGGGGTAGGACCCAGATACCTGACCCGCAGACCTACTTCCCAGTTTTTGGGCAGTTTGTAGCCTCCTGTAAAGGTTAGCAGGTGCCGGTTATCCCAAACGGACGGCAGGAATTCATCACGGTCAATGCCGGAAAACTCACTCCAGTAGAGCGTATAGGCAAGTATGCCATAAAAATTTTTGTTAAGCTTTTGCTGCAACAGCAGTTCCATACCATAACTGCGGCCCAGTCCGACGCTGAGGATATCTTCATTTCCCAATACTTCAAAGCCACCCCCCAGGTTGGCCAGCGACACTCCGTCACGCACGGAAACCGGATAATTGTCATAGCGCTTGTAGAAGCCTTCCAGGGTTATCCGCGTTGATTTACGGGGTAGAAATTCCAGCCCTGCTACCAGGTGATCGCTTTGAATGTATTTACTGTCCCGGTTGAGATAATTTCCGTTATTATCCTGAAAGCCCAACACAGTATAAGGTGGTATTTTGAAGTACCTGCCGGCAGAGGCATTAAGGGTCCAGCGGGGAGCGGCCACATAGGCTAGCGAAAATCGGGGAGAAAAGGTATCAAAAAGATTCATCCCATTGTCCGTAAAAGTATTGCCATCAACCCTGAAACCAAATGAAGGTGTCAGCCTTTCCCCCAAAAACGGCTTGGAGACCTGTGAGAAAAGGCCAAAGCGGAAAAAGTCGGTGTTGGCCTCGTAGCTGATATTACTGACGGCATCAAAGGTATTATTCTCGTAGCGGGAATACTGCGCCAGCAGACCACTGCTGATTGTCCAGTCTCCTACAAAATTAGTCTGTTCAAAGCGAAACTTATTCTCATCTTCTACCGACTCATTGCTGAATACAGCCCCCTCCTGGTTCACATTGTCCGTGTATTGGGTAAAGGTATTGTTGAGAATGTTGCCGCTCAGCGTAGCCCTGAAAAAGCCATTGCCTTCTCTAAACCGATGCCTCCAGCTCAGGCCAATCGTACTGGTCCACTGCTGGATTACCGGCACCTGGTCCAGGATAGCCTGCTGATCCAGGGAGTATTCATCGGGAGGGTTGATCTGAAAATCATCCACGGAACCAACGCCGATCAGGTTAAGCTCATTGCGGTCATCAATTTTGTGGTTGATCTTATACTGGTAATCCCAGTAATCAGGCAGGAAGGGCAGGTCAATCAGGCGAAACAGGAACTGCAGATAAGAGCGTCGGGCCGAAACGATAAAAGTAGTTTTGGCCAGCTCACCTTCTTCAGGCTTCACCATCGGCCCCTCAAAAGTGAGCGCAGCCTCACTGGCACTGAGCCTGAAGTTAGCCCTTCGTTCCGAGTTATTACCATTCCGCTGGTCAAACTGCAGTACGCCCGATAACACATTATCATACTGTGCCGGGAATGAACTGGTGCTCAGGGTTACGCCCTCAATGAAAGAAACATTCAACAGCCCCACCGGACCACCGGCACTCCCCTGGGTAGCAAAATGGTTGATATTGGGGATTTCCACGCCGTCCAGGTAGTAGACATTTTCGTTAGGAGCCCCTCCACGTATGATTACATCATTACGAAAACCTACCGAACCTGACACTCCCGGCAGCGACTGCACTACTTTGGCGATATCATTATTACCCCCCGGGTAAGTAGCGATCTCCTCCTGCGAAAGCCGTTGAATGGAATTGGGTGTTTCGGTCAGTTTTTCAAAAGGACTGGCCTGTACCACCACTTCGCTCAACTCATCTACAGCCTCGCTCAGGCTAAAGTTGAGGTCAGGGTTACCGCCGGAGCGTACCACTATATTGTAGCGGGTAGAAGACTGGTATCCCACATAGGATGCTGTTACTTTGTAGGTCTGGGCCGGAATGTTTTTGATCTGGTAGTAGCCATTGATATCTGTAGTGCTACCCAGATCGGTCTCTTCAATTTTTACTGTCACTCCGATAAGGGGTTCTTCCGTCTTGGCATCTTTTACAAATCCACTGATCTGTCCGGTATTCTGGCCATATGCCCAGCCAAAAGAGAGAAACAAAATGATGAGTAGCCAGAAAGTAGTTTTTTTCTGGGATGCAGGTAGGTAAAAACTTTTTTTCATGCGGGGAGTTTATTATAACAAGATTGTAGTAAATTTATTACAATATTGTTATATACTGATTTGTTACAGTTTTGTTTAACAGTATGGGGAAAGAAACAGAAAAAATTTTAGAGCTGATCAATTACTGGAAAGAATTTACTGAAGATCATACTGCTGATCTCAGTGATTTTGGCCGTTGGCTGCAAAAAAAAGAATTGCCGACACCTGAGCTAAGCAGCAATAAGCCAGATACTTCCTTCCGGGACCGCTACATTCATGAACAAGTTCCGGTAGCTGATCAGATCGTATTGCACTGGGGAAGGCTATTGCGCTTTACACAGCTTTGGTCCAAAAAAGCGGTCTCCGGTTTACCCATTAATTCAGTAGAAGAGTATGGCCTGCTCAAGTCAGTAGCGCTGCTGGGAAGTGTACGCAAATCTGTATTGGTGAAAAGTACCCTGCTGGAAACTACTACCTGCTTTGAAATGATCAAAAGACTGGCGAAGGCAGGCTACCTGGCAGAGGATGTAGACCCTGATGACAAACGCTCCAGAAAGGTTTCTCTTACCGGCGAAGGTAAAGTCCTTACCGACAGATGCGACATAGAGATGAAAAAGCTATCAACACTCCTGTTAGGAAATATCAGTGAAGCCCAGAAATCATCATTACTGGAGGTACTGAGGTCACTGGATACTTTTCATGCGGGACTTTACGACAGCCAGGCCAACACTCTGGATGAAATGCTGAAAAAAAAGGATGCGACATGAGCGGAATGGCAAAATCCGGATGAATTTAAACCCTCGCACTTTTCATTAGTTGATAGTATGTGAACCAAATTTTTTAACCTTATGAGAATTACAGGAATTATATTTTTAGTCATCGGAGTACTGACGCTGGGTTACCTGATTTTTGACGTTTTTGATGCAAACGGGAGGGATGAGTATCTTCCATTTCTGAGCCAGACTTGGGCAGCTATCATTTCAAGCTTCACACTGGCAGCGGGTGCTGCCTTGCTTGTAGCCACTCAGCGCAAATACAGGGGTAAGCGGGGAAGAAAAAAAGAGGATGAAAGAATCAATGCCTGATTAGTTTTTCTTTTTCCTTGTATAATTGCCACCAGGGAACACCCGGAGCATGATGATGTTCGTAGTGGTATCCAAAGAAGTAACAGCTGATAAAGGCCCAGAGGTGGTTTTTCTTCTGGGTTGAAGACCTGTGTTTGTTGCTGTGCTGGCCTCGGTGTGGCAGATAAGTGCCGAAGTAGAATAGCTGCAGTGTGGCTAATACAGATGGGATGATGTAGTAAAGGATCACATTAGGTTTGGCAAAGCCCAGTAGCAGCAATTCATAAGTAGCCGCCATCAGCAGTATTTGCCAGATGCTGACGTATTCTCTGGCAAATTTAAAGTACCAGGCAAAGAAGTTGCCAGCATGGTAATCAGGATCTTTTTCGGTAGCTACATAGCGATGATGCATGTGATGCTTGGGAAAAAGCTTTTTATAAGAGTTGTAAGCAAAAAGTGTCGCTGCAACCTTACCGATCGTATTGTTCATCTTTTTATTGGAAGATACTGCGCCGTGCATGGCATCATGTGCGGTAATAAAAAGACCGGTATACAGGTGAGTCTGTAGCAAAATAAAAAAATAAGTAAGTGGATTTTGCCAGTTTACTTCAAAAAACTGAAGCAGGCAGAGCAAAGTCACGAACCAGAGCAAAATAATGCTCAGGCCAACCAGCACGCCTTTTTCTGTCTTGGATTGCATCATTTACCACTTTTGTAGTTCGGCCTGTACTTCTTCCATCAGCCACATTGGGGTAGAGGTGGCACCACAGATCCCAACTGAATTACCTGCTTCAAACCAGGTGGAGTCTATTTCTTCCTTACGCGATACAAAATAAGTCCTGGGGTTTTTATCTTGACAAACACCAAAAAGAACCTTTCCATTAGACGATTTAGTACCGGATACAAAGAGAATAACATCAAATTTTCCGGCAAAATCGCGTAGTTCCTTATCGCGGTTAGATACCTGTCTACAGATAGTGTCGTTTGAATTGACCTCTACTCCGGCATTTCGGAGCGTATCAGTGATGGTGTAGAACTTATCGGTGCTTTTGGTCGTCTGGCTGTAGAGGGTAATATTTTTGGGTAATTCTGCCAGGTCCAGTTCACTTATATCCTGAAACACCACTGCCTCCTGGTTAGTCTGTCCGAGCAGACCTTCTACTTCAGCATGTCCGTGTTTTCCGTATATATAAATCTTTTCCTCCTTATCGTAAGAGTTTTTGATACGATTCTGGAGCTTGAGTACCACCGGGCAGGATGCATCAATGAGTTCAAGGTTGTTCTCTATGGCAATACGGTAGGTTGAAGGAGGCTCTCCATGCGCCCTGATGAGCACTTTTTCACCTTTGAGGTTTTGGAGATCATCGTGCTTAATGATTCTCAATCCTTTTTTTTCCAGTCTTCTAACTTCCTCATCATTGTGTACGATATCACCAAGACAATAAAGATAGCCCTGTTCATCCAAAATATCTTCAGCCATTTCAATGGCATACACTACACCAAAGCAAAAACCTGAGTTTGAATCAATTGCCACTTTTAAGTTAAGCATGACGTACTGGAATTAAAGGTTAGAATATAGCAAAAATCTTAAAACCGAAAACCTATCACTAAAGATAGTTAAAGCGCGCGCGAAAGTAGGTGCCAATGAGTAAGGCAAATTTCTTCGGGTCAGGAATCCGAATTCTTTGATGAGCAATTGTTTCTGCCGAACAGTTTTTTATCTTTTTAAATAAATTAAGATAATAAATATAAGCCAGGTATACCCCTAGTTTAGCCCCTGCGGGAAGCTGCAGTATACCCTGATAGGCAGCATCAAAATCTTCCTGTATGTCATTTTCAATAAAACTTTTAGACTGAGCTGAAAAAGCATTGAAGTCAATACCCGGAAAATACACTCGACCTCTTTCAGTATAGTCAGCTTTGATATCCCTCAAAAAGTTCACTTTCTGGAATGCAGACCCCAAACGGCGGGCAGGTTCCTTCAGTTTCTTGTACTGGTTATCGTCTCCCTCACAGAAAACCCTAAGGCACATCAGCCCTACCACTTCTGCCGAACCGTATATGTACTCTTTATAGCGGCTATCATTGTAAGTGTGAATGTAAAGATCCATTTCCATACTTTTCAGAAAAGCCTCAATCAGTTCTTTTTCTATCTTATACTGATTGACTACCAACTGGAAGGAATGTAAAACTGGATTCAGACTGATTTTTTCTTCAATAGAACGATAGGTCTCTTCCTTGAATCTTTGCAGCAAAGACTGCTTATCATGGTTATGAAAGGTATCTACAATTTCATCAGCATATCTGACAAATCCGTAGATGGCATATACCGGAAAATGAAAGCGTTTGTGCAGTGTTTTGATTCCCAGTGTAAAAGAAGTACTGTAATGTTCGGTGATCAGCTTACTGCACTTGAAGGTTGTCAGGTCAAAAAGCTCCATATTCAAAGTAAAGGTTTACATGATAAAGCTGCTAAAGAAGCATGGCTAATGCTCTTTGGCAATTTCTTCAGCTACGACCCTACCAGAAATGAGTGAAGGCGGAACTCCCGGTCCGGGTATAGTAAGCTGACCTGTATAATACAAATTATTTAGCTTTTTACTCTTAAGACTGGGTTTTAATATTGCAGTCTGCATCAGCGTATTGGCTAGCCCGTAAGCATTACCCTTAAAGGCATTATAATCTTTTACAAAATCATTGTGCGCGTAGGATTTCTTATATACCACAGCATCACGAATAGACTGGCCGGTAAGCTCTTCCATCCTATCCATGACAATATTATAATACTTTTCCCTGATTTCTTCATTATCTTCCAGGTCTGGAGCCACCGGAATCAGCACAAATAGATTTTCACATCCTTCAGGTGCCACATCGGGGTCAGTTTTAGAAGTTACAGACAGGTAAAATAACGGTTTATCAGGCCAGCGTTTATGTTCATAAATATCCTTGGCGTGAGGCGTAAAATCTTCGTCAAAGAAAAGGTTATGATGGTTTACATTTTTAAGTTTCTTATTTACTCCGATATAGAAAAGAAGGGAAGAAGGGGCCATTTTCCGCTTATCCCAGTACTTGGCGGAGTAACTTTGATACTTAGAAGGAAGTAGTTTAGACTCTACGTGGTGATAATCAGCACCTGCTACCACTACATCAGCCTCATATTCATGATGATCAGTAATAATTTTACAAATCCGGCCGTTTTCAAAGCCAAATTCAATTACATTTTCATTCAGTTTCAGGTTAACCCCTTTAGCATAAGCTACCTGAAGCATCCCCTCTATTATCTTGTGCATGCCCCCCATAGGGTACCAGGTACCTAATTTGATATCTGCATAGTTCATCAGGCTGTAAAGCGCAGGGGTATTCTGAGGCAGTGCACCTAAGAGGAGTATCGGAAACTCCATGATCCGGATGATCTGATCATTCCGGAAGAATGAACGAATATGTTTATGGAAGGACTTAAAGACATCCATACGCAGGATATCATATAGCAGACGGAGACTAACAAACTCAGTAATAGAGCGGCTGGGTTTGTAGACCAGATTATTCATACCAACCTGGTATTTATATGCCGCCTGGGCCAGAAATTTTCTCAGCATTAGCCCACTGCCTTCCTCGAGGCCCTCGAATAAATTTGCCAGATCCTCGTAGGATGCTGGCAAATCTAAAGAATCGTCCTTACCGAAAAATACGGTGTAAGAAGGATCAAGTCTTATTAAGTTATAAAAATCAGCAGTTTTGTATCCAAAACTCTCAAAATAGCTGTCAAAAACATCCGGCATCCAGTACCAGCTTGGGCCCATGTCAAAAGTAAAGCCATCTGCTGAAAAAGACCGGGCTCGTCCACCTGGGGAATCGTTTTTCTCTAAAATAGTAACGTCATAACCCTTATCTGCTAAACTAGTGGCGGCTGAAATACCGGAGAAACCTGAACCAATAACGACAAGCTTTTTTCTTTTCATTAATCTGTAATACTACTCTTTAACTGCGTAATTTTTCAAAGTAGCTTTCAATTCTTTTCTGGCAATGTGGATTCTGTTCTTAACTGTACCAATAGGTATGCTGAGTCTGTCAGCAATTTCATGGTACTTAAACCCACGATAATGCATCATAAAAGGAGTTTTGTAGGCATCGTCCAACTTACTGATTGCACTTTTAATATCCCGCATGGCAAAGCTGGAATAAGCCTTGTTTTCGGTAATGCTACTTGAGCTGTTAATATAGTGCAAATTATCAGTGGTATCAATAAAAGTATTACGGCGTACCATGCGCTGGTAGTTGGTAATAAAAGTATTCTTCATGATAGTATACAACCAGGCTTTCAGATTTGTACCATCTGTAAACTTATCACGGTTTGTGAATGCTTTAAGGATAGTCTCTTGCAAAAGATCATTAGCTTCCTCCATGTCTTTGGTAAGCTTCAGAGCAAATGGCTTAAGAGATTTGGACATCTTGTCGAGCGAGTAACTGAATTCTAATGCTGTCATGGTAAAAAAATTGTTTGGTTTTTGTTTAATCAAATATATAAGAACTTAAACAGATATCAAAAAAATTGTTTAATTAAATTAAAAAAAATATTAAACAAAATATCATCGCCTACTTGAAAGAGCACTGTTTAAACTCTGATTGTAAGCCCTCAGCACCTGGATTGCAACTATTAGAGCCGATTGGGGAAATTACGGCTGTGCGTAAATAAAAACTGTCTGTTTATCTTTACTGGGGAAAAGCTGCACAAAAAACAAATGCTGATGATGATTCTTCTGCACAAAAAATCAGAAGTATTAATGGTTAAGTTAAAAAAGTAAGATTGCTCTTATTGAGGTATACGAGAAAGTTGTACTGATGTTTAAGAAAATCCAAATTTTTAAGTATTGACAAAAAAAAAGGGCTAAAAAGCCCTGATCTGCTAATTTGCGCTTTGTAAGTTCCTTTCTTCTACAAAGTTGATAATATGATCTATTCGAGTGAACACACTAATGTTGTTTTTGGATTTAATTCCCTGACTAATCACCTGGTAACCACTTAGCAGTATTTGAGTATCTGGAAAATTATGTGCAAGTTTTTTTACATAATCTTCTACTTGTCCCGAAGAAGGACTTGCCGTAATAATGGTAAGTATAAAATCCGGGTTGTGGATCTTGCAACTGGATTTAAGGTCTTCAAAGGGTAAATTCTGACCAAAATAAACCACTTTGTTTCTTCTTGCCTTGATAATGTAGCAAAGAAACAGCAGCGTCAGTTCGTGTAATTCACCCTCAGGCAGGTAAAGCAGGTATTTATGGTTACTTTCTGCATTTGAGACGAACTGGCCGTCAATGGCAACGATAAGTTTCTGCCTGATCAGATTGGAGATAAAATGCTCCTGTGAGGGGTTGATAGAACCAGTCTGCCAAAGTACGCCTATTTTGGAAAGGAAAGGATAAATAACATTTATCATCGTACTCTCGAATCCCAGTTTGAGGATATTGGTAGCCATAATTTTTTCGAAGCGATCTTCATCCAGGTCAATCATGGCAAGGGTGAGTGCATGAATCTGGTCAGGATAGCGAAGGTTTTTTTCGGTAAGCCTGAGTACTTCCCTATGCATATCATCTTCACCCATTCCGGCTATTTTTGAAATTTTATAGCCGTTTTCCTTCAACAAAGCAATGTTAAGCACCAGTTTCAGGTCTTTATCATCGTAGTAGCGGATATTGGTTTCAGTCCGTTTTGGGATGATGAATTGGTATCTTTGTTCCCAGATTCTGAGCGTATGGGCTTTTATTCCGGAAAGCTGTTCTAAATCTTTGATTGAATAGGTACTCACTTTTTATGATTTTGTTTAATGCAATGTGAATGAGACTCAGGTCTTTTTCCTGAAGTAGTTATAAGGAACAATCAACAAACCGAATGATACAGAGCCGTCTCTCCCTCTACTCTTGTGATGATCCCGATGCGCCTTACTGATAGCCTCCAGATAGCGGCTGGAGGGTTTTTTTAAAAACTTAAGCCTACGGTGAATGAATATATCATGTAATACAAAATAGGCTAGACCGTATAATGTAATTCCGCAGCCCAGCCAGAATCTATAATCAAATTCACCAAACCCTAAAATAATCAGTATCACGGCCACAGAACCAAAGAAGAGAGAGAAAATATCATTCAGTTCAAAGAAGCCATGCGTCTTGGAGTGATGGGTTCTGTGAATTTTCCATAACAGGCCATGCATAATGTACTTATGGAAAAACCAGGAAAATATTTCCATACCCAGAAAACCTGCAAACAGGATGAATAAGCTGCTAAACGTAATATCCATTCTTATTAAACTTTTCCTAAACAAATATGTTAAGAAAAACTCTTAAACAAATGTTTGTAGAAAGATAAAAAAAACAAGTTGAACAGCAAATACATATTTAGCGAATATATTCGTCTTATCAAATTTAGTGGTATGATATAAAAATTGCAGGACAAAGGCAGTAATCAGCCATCCCACAAAGTTCTGAAGCGGAATTTTGCCACCTGCCCAACTCCAGAAATCCAATGCTACAGCCACCGGTTCAATGAAGTAATCCAATCCTACCATCAGCAGGCTACCCAGCAGGCATTTGACCATAATATTTCCCGAAAGAGAATTGGCAATATTTCCCGTGACATAAATAAGCATTAGCCAGTTTACTCCTATAATCAGGGGAACATCCCAGAGCTTAAGCCCCAAGGTGTCACCGTATTGATAAGACCCAAAGACTGCTGCTGTATGTACTCCAATTACCTCTATGAGGTAACCCACGAGAAATGTAATGATGGCAAAAAGTAAAAATGGCAGATTCCAGTCTTTATGAAAACCAAAAAGGATTAAACTGGTAATGATCAGATTGAGCGGGGTGGCTATTTCAAAATAAGGCCTGGTATCAGGGATCAGCAGGCCTATTGCACCAAAAAAATGGACTACGATAATGATAATCAGTGCTGCCCTTGACGACAAAAGATTGCGGACGGAATACCCTGATGCTATACGACGAAATACGACACTCATTTATTCAGTTATTGGGTAAAACTAATAACTGAATTGTGATTACAAAAGTTAAATGCTTTCCGTTTTATGTTTTGTGAGCATATCCTGGATTGTATTAAATTTCTTTTGCTGGGCTATACCCATAATTCTAATGTATAAAGTATCTGGTATTTGTTCTGGAGTGTAATGCTTATTGACAGCTTCGTACCACGTCATGAGAGACTTTTCTGAATCCAGCTGATCCAGGGATGATAGAAACATACTTTCCAAAGCAGCTTTTTCTTTTTTGGCTAGTTTATCCTCCAGGAAGCTTTCCATGTCTGCCACAATTTTTCTTTCCTTTTCGGTAGAGGGGCTTTTGTAGATTCCTCTTACGGGAGCGGTTCTGCTGCTGACTTCATCAAACAAGGCGTGCAAGTCTTTTTTCTTCATACTGATCAAATTACAAGAAAAGGGAATAGTACAAAATTGCAATGTTCCTTAGAATGATAAAAATAAGCTGAGCCGGTTCATCGTACACATCACTATCAGCTGATATCTGATGGTGTAAGGAAATAAAAAAAACTGCATACCCGGAGATGTGCAGTTTGATAGTGTCAATTGAATTGTTTTTATTATACGTTCACGTGTTTTTCAGCATGATAGGAAGACCTTACCAAAGGGCCTGATTCTACATATTTAATTCCCCTACTAAGGCCCTCTTCTTTAAAATGTTCAAATTTATCAGGGTGTATGAATTCTGCTACTTCTATATGCATCTTGGTAGGCTGAAGGTATTGCCCCAAAGTCAGTACATCAAGTCCATGCGCTGCCAGGTCATCCATGGCTTTATATACTTCCTCGTCTTTTTCGCCCAGGCCCAGCATAATGCCTGATTTTGATCGCTTTCCATAGTCTTTGATACGCTTCAGTTGCTCCAGGCTCCTGTTGTATTTGGCCTGGGGCCTCACCCTACGGTACAGGCTTTCTACTGTTTCCATATTATGGGATACAACCTCCTGTCCGGCATCTATCATACGGTAAAGCGCCTCCCAATTCCCTTTTACATCGGGTATTAGTGTCTCAATGGTTGTCTCCGGGCTTTGTTCTTTTACCTTAACTACTGTCTGATACCAGATTTCAGCACCGCGGTCTTTTAGTTCATCCCGGTTCACCGAGGTAATGACAGCATGCTTCACACCCATTAGTTTGATGGCCTCAGCTACTCGTTGAGGCTCATCCTCATCATACTCAGGAGGGCGGCCGGTAGCTACTGCACAGAAAGTACAACTACGGGTGCATACGTTTCCCAGGATCATAAAAGTGGCTGTACCTCGTCCCCAGCATTCACCCATATTGGGACAGTTACCGCTTTCACAGATGGTATGTAGTTTATATTGATCTACAAGTTTCCGTACACGTGCGTACTCTTTTCCCACGGGAAGTTTGACTCTCAGCCAGTTTGGTTTACGGGTTTTCCTGCCGGAATCTTCAGGAATTACGGGTAATTCTATCATAAAATAATAAAATGTAGTTCTGCAGATTTTACTCAGAACAAAGAAAAGGGATAATTGATTCGGCTACAAGGCTTCTGCTTACTATTGTGGCTATCTACTTGCGACTTCCGTAAAAAAGCATGATAAAAGCTGAGGGGAAAAGATTACGGTTGTTGGCGACAGGTACGATCTCAATTTCATTGGGAAATGCCTCCAACTGGAAACCTGCTTCAAATCCGGTGACATCATTTTTAAAAGTACCGAATTCAAAAGCCAGAGAAACTTTGATATTTGCACCGATAGCCAGGTCAGATTCTCCAAACCCCCGCAGAAAGGGACCGGAACCTATGATTCGGCTTGGTTCTATGCGGGGATCATTACTATAAGGAATAATTACGGTGCGTTGGGTTGACTCTGCATACTGTACATAATAAGGCATGACAATACCCAGCGTTGGGCCTCCGGCAAGTATGGCATTTACCTGAACGCCCTGTTGTGGAGCTTTTTTGAAAATCACCCATTCTCTTCCGTATTGTGGCCTGATGGAAAAAAGGTAATTCGTTTTGCCCAGGATAAAAGTATTGCCGCTGGTACGGGAAACTCTCCTTAATTCTTTGGGATGTTTTACATTGACGATTTCAAGACCAAATGTACGAAACTGATCATCACCAATAGTACGACTAAATTTGATAGCGCCACCGGCTATTAAACCTGAGTTGGTATTTTTGCTGATCCCCCAGATAAACTCTCTACTGTAGGTATAAGTATCGGACTGCTGGGCAAAAAGGGGAGTTGTCAGCAGTAAACACAACAGAGAGAGTGTGAAGCTTATATTTTTTTTCTTAATTTCAGCGGCCATAAGAATAAATCTAATCAAATTCAATTAAACAACAAATATACAACGAACATGGTGACTATAAAGTCTAAATACCTCGGAGATTTGCGTACTGAGGATACTCATATCAAGTCGGGACTAAAGATCATAACCGATGCACCCACGGATAACAATGGGAAAGGAGAAGCTTTTTCCCCCACTGATCTTGTTTGTGCTTCACTGGTCAGTTGCATGATGACAATTATGGGTATCAGGGCACAGAAAAATGCCATAGAACTCAATGGCCTGACTGCCGAAGTAACCAAAACAATGGCTTCTAACCCCAGGAAGATTGCAAAAATTGAAGTAGCTTTTGCGCTGGAGGGTACCAATGCGACCGAGGATCAGATCAGTATGCTCAAGGAGGCCGCCCTGACCTGTCCTGTTGCACTAAGTTTAAACCCTGATATTCAACAGCTTGTTTCTTTTAGCTTCTGATTCTTTTCAGGAAACCTCACCAGCTGTATTGCGGATTTCCTGATAAGAGATGCCCATGTGAGAAGTATCATAGATGCATTCTCCATCTTTGATAATGAGGACCTGAGGGGACTGATGATTCACATCAAAAGTGTCTGCTACCGCATTGGACACATCTCTGTGCCTTACCAAGTCTAAGAAGTAAGCACTCATTTGTTGCATCTCATCCTCTTTCCAGTCACGCTCTAGTCGGTTTAAAGCCATGCTGCTGATGCTGCACCGGGTGCTGTGTTTAAAAATCAGCACAGGGTGCATGCCGGAGATTTCTTTAATCTCATTAATTGTATCGCTGTGGTCTAAGGTTTTCCAGTTCATAATATTAGTAATACCAGATTTCGCTTTCGTCTTTATCGTATCTCGGCTTACGCTCCTTTTCCTTCAAATGTTTGGGTTGCTCATTTGAATCAAAAATATGAGATAGTTTAATTCTCCAACGTCTGTATTTTTCCTTTTGTTCGTAAGAATTTTTGACTTTTGATTTCAGGTAAAATACACTTGGATGCATATCCTTGCCCGGTTTGCGATATCTGATGTCACCGTCGTACTGGTGCACTTTTTCGGAGAGTTTCTCAAAATGCCTGGTTCTGGCTTTTAAAGTCGGGAGTTTGATCTGCCCATGGTAGGTGGTGTAGCTTTCTGCCTGGTCTTTTTCTTTCCGGACTTTATACAAGCCCGCTTGTTGTAAATCTGCTGAAGTCTTCAATGCCTCTCTTTGCTGTCTCTTTGGGGTAGGAACCTTCTTCCCACCCTCATATAAGCTCATGTGCTGTGCCTGGTACGCTTTCTGGATTTCCAGTCTTCTCTGTGGAGGCATGGGAATACTGCCCTGGTACTGGTGTACGTCTCGGGCTAACTGTTCATGATCAATTTTAAGGCTTTTGGAACCTCCTACGTGGCGGTGTATACCGTCAGCCTGTCCTTCATAATCAATTTTCTTTTTTCTGTAACTTCCCTCAAACAAGACCCCATCTGTACCACTTAGGGGCTTTTCCTGTTTCCAGTCACCCTGAAACTCTGATGGATTCTTTTTGCTGAAAATTCTGGAAATGAAGCCTTTTCCCGGGCGTCCACTTCCTTCCTCGGCTGATGGTGAGGGTCTTCTCTGGTCATTTGAAGGATTATTCTGATAAGTGACCCTTTTGCTGGCCGGTCGCTCATACGAATCTTCACTTTTTTCGCCTTTTCTTACAGATGCCGGACGTTGATAGTTGTCCTTATTTTTATGAGAGGTACTGGTAGAAGGCGCCTTTTTGAATTTATCCCTGATTTGGACAGGTTTTTTTCTGGCTTCAGGTCGCGTGACCTGCTGCTTTTTTTTCTTAATCTTAACAGTAGGGATTTCACTTTTTGTCGCCTGGGCATAGAGCGAACCAGTCGATAGCATTGCAGTTATAAAAAAGAGCGCCAGAGCGAGAAATATGCTGTAGATGTAAAATAAGTATGATGTAGTTTTTCTGCTATTCACTTGCTTTATCTTATGAACAAGAAAGCCCAGAGCTATTTTTTAATCCTTCCATTCTTGTCAAACTTCACCTCCGGCCCGTTTCCTATCTTATTAGGTTCCTCCTGGCTCAGGTGAGAAAATGACGGACACGGCATCACATGACTCCTGCAAGACGAAAGCCAAATTGCTTGAACCAGCAATATCATCAAAAATTTGAAGATGGTTCCTGACGTTTTTTTGCCCCTTTTTGGCTTAAATGATAATTTCATTTTTTCATATTTTTATAAATAATTAAACTTTATAAATATAGCTTGCCCTCCTAAGCTTATTAGTGGCTTTTTTCTTACACATTACATCAATTGGTTTCTGTAGTGAATCGTGTTTGTAGGCGCCTTTTTAAGATGCCGCTGAACCCTGAGCATGCTGGGGCCGCAACATCTACAGCTTAAAAAATGATAGATTTCGTTCGTAGCAGGCTTTTCAACACCTAGTCTAGCTGAGCGTTCCTGAGTGGGGCTAAATTTCAGGAAGAATTGTGCTTTTTGATAGGTATCAGCTCTTGTTCAGCAAGCTTATGCAAGGCAAAATACCCTGACAACAAAAAAAAATGGCCGGAATTTCTTCCGACCATGACTGCCACAAAAGCCCTTTTTAGTTAAAATATTGTTTAAATCAGTTTTTGGCTTCAGTACGATGATAATCCAGGTTGACAGAGCCACCGGAAGTTTTCAGGGTCACTGGGATTCCGCCTCCGTTCATGGAGCCTTCAATATGGTTTTTTTCGGACTCACCGGTAAAATTGGTCAGTTTGGTATTTACCCGATTACCTGAAAGATCAAGGTCAACGCCCATACCTTCGGGAATGACTGCATTTACACTGCCTCCGCTGGTTCTCAGTGTCAGGTATTCATCCAGATCCAGTATAAAAGCTTTGATACTACCGCCGCTGGTTCTGGCATCTATACTTCCGCTTACATCCTCCAGGATAATACTGCCTCCGCTGGTATGCAGACTTAGTTCGCCGCCTGCCTGCTGGGTCCGAATAGACCCACCACTGGTTTTGCCATTCAACACGCCCTGGTAGTTGGTCACATTGATACTACCGCCAGAGGTATGGGCTTTTGTAAAACCGGTGATATCTTCAAAATTCAGGCTTCCTCCGCTGGTTCGTACATCATGTTCTCCTTCAAGATGCTCCATACTGATAGACCCACCGCTGGTGTTGAGCTTTGCGGACATCTCGCGGGGTACTTCTAACACAAATGAAATGCTGAGTGAGTTACTGTTCCAGCCTGAGCCTTTCTTTTCAGATTGGGCAAATATGGTATTTCCTTCCTGTCTTATGCTGATATCATAGTCTTCCAGGGCTTCTTCCAGGTCGTCATCATCACTAAACCAACTGCTGGGTCCGCTCTTCTTTACGTACATTTTTACCACTACCTCATTACTGTTGTGGCCATGCACGGAAATACTTCCCCCTGAAGTGTTGACCTGCACTTCTCCGGGTGTGCTGACAGTAAATTGTTTGGTAGTATAAGGTTCACGATCATCCTGGAACATTGCATTGGCAGGAGCCGCGTACGAAAGGCCAATGGTGAAGAGTATTGCCAGGATGTGTATTTGCAGGTTTTTCATCTTTAGTAGGTTTTTTGTTTTTTCTAATCGGTTCATATAACATGCCATCAGCTTAAGTTGCTGAAAAACAAATGTTTATGTTTTTGACGAATTTTGCTTTTTGTTCGCTTTTGGACATGCCTGTTCGTTATTGGACAGCTTTCGCATGCTCAATATCCCGGTTTTGTGCCGAATACTTTTTATTGCCAAAGTATACGACAAAAGCGTAAATACCGATAGCAGTACCGAGAGGGAATAGTATCAGGTAAAAACAGCCGATCACAAGTATCCAGTCAAAAGACCATTGCTTATGGCGGAGTAGACCAGCGCCTACTATGAGAGATGGAATACCAAGGAGTGATATCAGTAAGAGACTGCTGGTAAAAGAGATCAACATCACAAAGTCAGGAAAAAAGTGCTTGCTGTTTGCCACCTCTTTAAAAGGAATTGCATAAAGTAAAGCTATGCCTGCACTAAGCATCAGGATGATTAATGCGCCTCCCAGTATGAATACTATGCCTAAAATCTTACGCTGGTTTTCCATGTCCGATTGTTTTTGCCTAAAATAATCTAAAGTACTATGTTTTGCAAGGTACTATACAAATACGTTTCAACTCCGTGATGGTTTTCTTAAGATCGTTTTTTTACCCTATTTTTAAGAAATTGGCTATCCTGTCCATCATTCTACTGTTTTGAGTACATCCGAAGCCGGCTGAAAATGTCTGGGATAGCAAAAAAATCTTGACCCTGTTGCGGAGGAGCTAATTTTTATTTTTATGCAGTACGATGAAGAAGTGCTTGAAAACACCTACCAGAAAGTGACCAGAATATTTGGTCAGGAAAATCAGCCTGCTGGTCAGAATCAGAAAGCACAGCACATAGCATGGCATGAGTTGCAGGTTTTTGTAAGGGAAAAGATAGCCTTCTTGCTTGACCATGATTTTGCCCAGTTGCTAAGGGTTATGTATCGGCTGGATATTGATGAGGAGCAATTCAACCAGGCGCTGACAAGCAGCGAACCTGCCACTGCTATTACGCTGCTGGTGCTGACAAGAGAACTGGAAAAAGCCCGAAGCAGAATTCAATACCGAAAAAAATACGATGAAACAGATTAGCTGGTCAGATTTTGAAAAAGTGGACCTCAGGGTAGGCACGGTTCAAAGGGCCGAAACATTTGCGGAAGCGAAAAAGCCCGCCATCAAGTTATGGATAAACCTGGGGGAGTTAGGGCTCAAACGTTCCAGCGCCCAGATCAGTGGGCGTTATACACCTGAAACCCTCATCGGTAAGCAGGTCATTTGCGTGTGTAATTTTCCTCCCAAGCAGATTGGTCCGCTGATGTCTGAAGTGCTGGTTACCGGCTTTTCAGATGAGCAGGGGCAGATTGTGCTGGCCACTGTGGATTTTCCTCTTCCGGACGGACAAAAGCTTCATTAAATGTTGTTTGCTGAGCTGGGTACAATCTGTTCAGGCCATTACCTGCAACTACCTGAGCCCCACAGGGAAGTAAGTATGCTCCTCACCGACAGCAGGCAGGCAATACTTACTGCTGGTGCGGTTTTCTTTGCTATAAAAGGCTCAAACCATGACGGACACGATTTTATGCTTTCCCTTTACCAGAGAGGTTGCCGGCAGTTTGTCATTGAAGCGGAAACAGAGGCCTTATTGCCTGCAGCCAATATCCTGAAAGTTGCCAGCAGTATCAACGCGCTGCAGCAGATTGCTGCCAGGCATCGGCAGCAGTTTCACTATCCGGTGGTAGGTATTACCGGTAGCAATGGTAAGACCATCGTCAAAGAATGGCTTAGCCAGCTTTTGCTGCAAAAAAAATCTACCATCAAGAGCCCCAAAAGCTATAATTCCCAGCTTGGTGTACCACTTTCAGTCTGGCAAATGCAGCCGGGTCATGAAATAGCAGTTTTTGAAGCGGGAATTTCCCAGGTAGGAGAGATGGGGCTTTTGCAGGAAGTTATCAAACCCGACTGGGGTATTTTTACCAATCTTGGGCCTGCCCACGATGAGGGCTTTACTGATCGCAGACAGAAAGCCTACGAAAAGTCAAGGTTGTTTCTCCAGAGCGAGCATGTAATATACTGTAAGGATGATCCTGTTATTGATGAGGTACTCTCCACGGCTTATCCTTCCAACAGGCTGGTAACTTGGTCTGTCTCGCGAAAACAAGATGCTCACTGGCAGGTGGCCTTTGAAGCCAGCCATCAGCAGCAAACCAATATTTTGCTCAGCAGTAGCGAAAAGAAGCGTAAATACCGCTTTGTGGTACCTTTTACGGATACCGCATCCCTGGAAAATGTGGTGCATGTAATCATTATTCTGCTGGAAATGGGCTGGACTGAAGATGATCTCCATAAAGGGCTCACTACCCTCCGGCAGGTAAGGATGCGCATGGTCTTAAAACAAGGCATTAACCGGTGTTACCTTTTGGATGACAGTTATAGTAATGACCTGGCCGGGCTGCAAATTGCACTGAACCATCTGTTCCGGCAGCAGCAAAACCTGAAAAACACCGTTATTCTATCCGATCTCCTGCAAACCGGGATACCCAAAAAAGCGCTTTATCAGCAACTGCTGCATTTGCTGCAGGCATTTCCCATCACCCGCCTGATCCTCATTGGCCCTGATAGTGGTCAATACCGGCCTTTATTTGAAAATGCATCCTGGCACTTCCGGCATTTTGACAATACTGAAGCATTTTTGATTGCGTTCCGTTCATCAGATTTTCAGGATGAAAATATCCTGATCAAAGGGGCCAGGATTTTTGGCTTTGAAAGAATTGTCCTCCGTTTGCAGCAAAAAATTCACAGTACCACGCTGGAAATCAACCTGGACGCCCTCACCCATAATCTCAACTACTTCAGGTCACTGCTGCATAAAGAGACTAAAATGATGGTGATGGTCAAAGCTTTTTCTTACGGAGGAGCAGCTTTTGAGATAGCCAGCCTCCTACAGTTCCACCAGCTTGATTACCTGGCAGTAGCCTATGCCGATGAAGGAATAATGCTTCGTAATCATGGCATCCGCCTGCCGATTCTGGTACTGAATCCGTCGGTAGAGAGTTTCTCTCTAATGAAGGAATACCAGCTGGAGCCCGAAATCTACTCCGCCAGGATGCTGGATTTGTGGTTGAAATCTTCGTCTGAAGACTTGCAGCAAGTGCCAGTGCACCTTAAACTGGATACTGGTATGCATCGCCTGGGCTTCACCAGGAAAGAACTGCCAAAACTACTGCATATGCTGCAGGAACATCAGCATATCCGGGTAGCCAGTATTTTTTCTCACCTGGTTGCATCAGAAGACCCTGCTGAGGATGATTTCACTGCCCGACAGTTCGCCCTCTACGAAGAAATGTACCAGGCGCTGACTGCTGTATTGTCCTATCGCCCTATCCGGCATATGCTAAATACTGCGGGTATCAGCAGGTTTCCTCATTACCAGATGGATATGGTACGCTTAGGACTGGGGCTGTATGGTA
>CAZFFW010000012.1:0-61280 GCA_964518125.1 uncultured Porifericola sp. | reverse complement strand
TGTAGTACCCTCGGCAAAAACATCTCCCACGCTAATCTGCTTCTCTCCTGCCTGCGCGTCCAGTGCCACTATTACTTTATCGGAATAGCCGCCTTCTTCATAGGTACGGGCAAAGGTGTAAGGTGCATCAGCTATTTTCTGATGACGGCCAGCGCCAATCGCTAGGTGTTGATTTCTGAACTGACCGAGTTTGTTCCAGTGGTTGAGCACCTGCCTCACGCTGTCGGTTTGCGATATGTCCTCCCAGTTCATGAAAGACCTGAGTGTAGCATCGCCGTTGGTACCGGGAATGATCAGCGAGCGGTCAGACTCGTCTCCATAATAAATCTGCGCGCCACCCTGGGCCAGTAATAGCTTGTTAGCCGCTTCTTCACTGCGGGTTCTCTGGGGGTCAAAGGGAGATCCATCATCGTGAGAACTCAGGTAGTTGAGTACATTAACCCCATCCAACTTACCGCCGTGGAGAAGCGTATCGTATTTGGTAAAGATGGCCTCGTACTCATTCTGCGCATCATACTTAAAGTCAAAATTGATCAGTGACTCAAAGCCTTGATCAAAAAAGTTGACCGTGGTATCACCATAGTCGTAGGGCTGGCCACTGCCGGCGCTGTAATTATAGACTTCTCCGACCATCCAGAAAGGATTATCGTCCAGCTTCATGCCGGGATTGGCTTCTTTCCATTCCCGCAGGGCTGCCAATGCTTCTTTCTTCAGTTCCTCCCAGATCTTCGCATCCGTATGCTTAGTAGTATCCACCCTAAAACCATCTACGCCTAATTCGCGCACATAGTCAGTAAGCCACTTGATGAGGTAATATTTGGGCGCACGGGGATAACCGGTTCTTTCAAAAAAAGCGTCCAGTTCTTCCATTTCCTGCTCTAATCGTCCTTCAGCTTCCCACTTTTTTAGCAGCTGGGGAGGCAGGTCTACTTCCGTTTCTTTTTCCGTATGAATATCAGGTAGGTTTTCTACTAGGGTACATTCCACAGTTGACTCGTAATCCTGATAAGTACAGGTTGGGTCAGTACGCACCCAGCTGTCAGGCCAAACCGGGTCCTGGGGCGTCACCGGGCCGGTGTGGTTGGCTACCACATCCAGCAGAATGCGAATGCCATGCTCATGAGCAGTCTCAACCAGCGTCGCCAGTTCATCCATGGTACCAAAATTAGGGTCAAGGCTTGTCCAGTCACTGGCCCAGTAGCCGTGGTAGCCATAGGTAAGGCCGGTACCTTCATCGGTTGCTCCATGTATCTGCTCCACTACCGGGGTAAACCAGATGGCATTGACGCCCAGGCTGTCAAAGTAGCCTTCCTCTATTTTCTGCGTGATTCCGGCAATGTCACCACCCATGAATCCTCTGAGCTTAGCAGCTTCGCGGTCACGGCCAAAATTGACATCATTATTGGCTTGAGCATTGTTAAAACGGTCGGTCAGGAGAAAGTATATGGTGGAATTACGCCAGTCAAAAGGTTTCATTTCAGCCTGTACAACCGGGCCTACTGGGTCTTCCGTAGGCTGAGGACTGCCGCACTGAAAAAGCAGGAAAAGAAATGTCAGGTAAAGAAAGTTAGGTCTCATGCAGAGTAAAGTTTGTGTGTAAATATTCTTGAAAAGCTAAAAAGGCAAAAAAAGACTTAATTCTATGGTAAGCGTATTCTGGCAATGACCGGCAGATGGTCAGAAGGATAAGCACCTTCCTGGTGATCGGTCAGAATTGCGTGTTTCTGTACTTCTATCTCCGGGCTGACAAACACATAATCAATCCTGCGGTCAGGCTGCAGGCCATCGGCCACCACAAAGCCGCTAAAAGAAGTCAACGCCCCTTCGTGGGGCAGGATAGTAGCATCAATGGCATCTTTCAGCCCCTGCTCAGCCACCATTGCCCGGTATGGCGCAGAAGATGGGGTCGCATTAAAATCTCCGGTCACCAGCACAGGGTTACTGCCAGCGATCTCGGAAATTTTTCGGCGTATCAGTTTCGCACTTTCTTCTCTTGCCTGCTCTCCTCTGTGGTCAAAGTGGGTGTTGAAATAATACAGTGAATCTCCTGATGGCAAGTGCTGCAAAAACGTCCAGGTCACAATGCGAGGCAGGGCAGCATCCCAGCCGGTGCTGGGTTCATCAGGAGTGTCCGAAAGCCAGAAAGTACCCCAGTCAAGCAGTTCAAACATCTCCTTTCTGTAAAAAACCGGAGAAAACTCACCGCTGCTCTCGCCATCATCTCGCCCTACCCCTACCCAGGCATGTTCGCTTAGCGCACTGTCCAGGTATTGCACCTGGTGTTCCAAAGCCTCCTGCAGGCCCAGCAGGTCGGCTTCGTGGTATTGGATCAGGTTGGCTACGCGCTCCTTACGATACGGCCACGCATGGGCACTGTCGCCGGGGTTATCGTAGCGGATATTATAGGACATCACGTTAAATTCGGCAGTTTCTACATTTTGCATACTACTATTTTCCTCTGTGTTCTGGCAGGCAGCAAAAAACAAAAGCAGCGGAAAACAAAAAAGTATCATCAGTTTTTTCATGATTCAATTAGTTGGAGTATCAGGAATGGGTCATTTTACGGATTCTGTCAGTATCGGCTACTTTAATTTCGTACTCCGGCAGTCTCAGTTCACCGCCCATAAATACCCGATAATTCTGAAACTGCATCCCACTGCTTTGGGCTTTCCGGGCAGATACATGGCACTCCTGCACCCCACAGGCAGCCATCTCCTCAAGATTGTACTCATCCACCCCACCACCGGGCATGATCAGGATTCTACCATCCGCTTTCTGGTGCAGTTGGGCGATCAGGTCTTTTCCCTCAATGGCAGTTCTTTGCTGTCCGGAGGTCAGGATACGGCTAACTCCCAGCTCAATGATATCCTCCATGGCTTCAAAAGGATCGCGGCTCATGTCAAAAGCACGGTGAAAGGTCACATTCATCGGGCGGGCCGCTGCGATTAGTTCGGCACATCTTGCCTTGTCCACACGTCCCTCGGAGGTCAGCATTCCGATCACCACCCCATCGGCACCCAGATTTTTGGCGGTCAGAATATCATGTTTCATGATTTCCATCTCCAGGTCAGAATACAGAAAATCTCCTCCTCGGGGACGGATGATGACCTGTAAGCCGATATTTATCTGCTGGCGGGTAATGGCAATGGTACCGGCACTGGGCGTCGTGCCTCCTTCAAAAAGATTGTCGCACAGTTCCACACGGGAGGCCCCGGCTTCCTGCGCATTAATGGCTGACTGTACCGAATCAATACAAACTTCAATAATCATAGGTAAGTAAGGTTGTGTAAGGCTTAAAACTAAAAAAGTGGAGCGTTAACTCCACTTTTTCAAGTTCAATTATTTATAAAAACGCCTACTGAGCGTCCCACCACATACGGGTAGTAAATTCATCAGGCCCCATTCGCTGCAGGGCAGCAGTAAGCTCAGTTCCGTTATTTCCGTACTCTGCCTCAAAGTAACGCAGGCGGCGTGGAATCTGACCATTGGTAATATTACCAGGGTAATTAACAGGAGTCAGTTCAGGATAGCCGGTTCTTCTCCAGTTGGCCCAGGACTCATAATCGTTTAGGAAAGTCACTACCCAATACTGATCACCGATCATCTCCATTCCATTGGCTTCCACGAAAGGATTGGCTGTCAGATAAGCTTCTATCGCATCACTATCAATAGCTAGTGATTCATCATACATAGACAGATACTCCATTGCAGCTGTTACACCATTGTTATAGTGGGTTTCCGCATTTCCATTGTACCAGCCACGCAGGGCAGCTTCTGCCAGCAGAAACTCCACCTCGGCATACGTCTGGAAAAACATGGGTGATGAGAAACGGGTCATAGCAGGATTAGTGGTTGAATACAGGTCAATCGGCACTGCTTCTTCTCCTGTTCCCTCAAACTCCTTGATAGTAGTGGCATCATAACCATTGGGCAAACCTTTATACTCACCATTTACATTGGTAGTAGCAAATACCGGCAGACGGGGATCGTTGGTATTGGCCAGGTAATCCACAAAAGTTTTGCTCAGACGCTGGTTGTTATCAGCGTTGAACACCTGCCCGATTCCGCTCTGGTTGATACCGGCAGGACCGTCAGTGTGCTCCATGTAAGCAATATCTGCATTGCTTTCCATCACGCCACCGGCGATAGCCTTCTCAACCCACTGTTGGGCCAGGCCAGCATCTACTTTAGTCAGACGCATACCCAGACGTAGCATAAGCGAGTAAGTAAATTTCTCCCACTTGGCTACATCTCCACCGAAGATAAGATCCTGCACACCACCATTGCCAAAATTGTTCAGCGAAGGGTTGAAGGCATTGGCTGCTTCTTCCAGTTTTTGCAGCATATCCGGATAAATCTCCGACTGCGGATCAAAAACAGGGGTGTACACATTGTCGTAAAAACCACGACCTGCCTGGAAATAAGGAATGTCACCATACATATCGGTAAGGCGAGACATACCCAAAACCCACATCACTTTGGCAGCGGCATGGATATTGGCCTGCTCAGGATCATCCTTGGTCTGTTCCAGCACTGCTGCCAGCAGTTTTACATAGCCAGGATAGGCACGCTCATACAAAGCGCCTGAATACTGGGCATTGTACAGGTATTTATCTCCTGACCAGTAGCCGGGCAGCGCTGCCATGTGCTGAATCATGGTGGAAGAGTAAATCAACACCCCTCTCCAGGTCTCGTAACGGTCGCCGGCAACCTGCAGCTGGGCAGTAGCCAACATATACGACGGGTCAATTTCTGCGGCAGCGTTGGGGTTTTCGTTAAGCTCCAGTAGTTCTTCATTACTACATGATGCTACGAAGAACAAACCCGCCAGCAGTATGCTTAGAAATTTATATCTGTTAGATTTCATAGATTTTTCTCGTTTTAAATTCTCAACAACACTTATCAGAATCTCAGGCTTACGTTCACTCCGTAAGAACGGTACTGAGGAATTCCGAACCACTCAAGACCCTGGCTGTTGCTGGTAGTGTAAGTAGATTCAGGATCAGTATTTTCTACATTGCTCCACAGCAGCAGCAGGTTACGACCTACAAAAGAGATGTTGGCTGAAGTAAAAGGTGTCTTGTCCAGGATACTTCTGGGCAGCATATAGCCAATCTGTAGTGAACGAAGCTTAGCAAATGATGCATCATAGATAAACTGCTCAGTAATGTCAGAAGCAATTCGCTGGTAGTAATCCTGTACATCTGCTGCAGCAATTTCAAAAGTCTGCTGCTCGCCTTCCTGGTCTACACCGCTGAAGCTCAGTCCGTTTTCTCTTCCTACCAGGGTATTCTGATGCAATCCTGTAGAATAAGCATTCAGGTTGGTACCTGAGAACAGGTCTGCACCGGTCTTGATATCTATCAACGCACTGAAAGTGAAGTTCTTGTATCGAAGGTTATTGGTAATACCTGAAGTGAAGTCATGCACACCGGCACCCAGCAGTTCAATGTCGTCAGACCTTACGGGCAGGCCATTGGCATCATACACTTTCTGACCATCGATGGTCTTGTGACGACGACCCCATATAGAGCTGTATGGATAGCCTACTGCATGGCGGATGAATACGTTTCTGGAACGGGCTTCTTCTCCTGAAAGGAAGTCAAGGCCTTCTACCAGTTGCAGTACTTCATTATTATTCTGCGCGATGTTCACAGCCACTTCCCAGGAGAAGTTGTTGGTCACTACCGGCTGAGCGGTTACCAGCAATTCTATACCTGAGTTACGCATTTCACCCACGTTCACCACAACGCTACCGTAGCCGGAAGAATTGGAGATACTGGCACTTACGATATCGTTCCGGGTGGTACGGTCGTAGTAGGCAAAGTCTACTCCCAGTCGGTCATTGAAGAATCTTACGTCAAAACCAACTTCAAATTCATCCACTGTCAGCGGCTGTAGCTGGGTATTCGGGATGCTACCCTGGGTAATGCTTCCAAGTGCAGCGCCAAGGTGTCCCTGTCCTACCAGGTTGTAGGTTAGGTCAATGTTATAGGGGTCGGTATCGCCGCCTACCTGTGCCCAGGCTCCTCTTACTTTACCAAAAGAAATCCAGCTGGGCATGCTGAAGGCTTCTGAGAATACAAAGCTCGTTCCTACTGAAGGGTAGAAAATGGAGTTTTGTCCGTTTGCAAGGGTAGAGAACCAGTCATTTCTACCGGTTACGGTCAGGTAAAAGAATTCGTCGTAGCTAAATTCAGCTGATCCGTAGACAGAGTTAATACCTTTCTGGCTGAAACCAAGTCCGGGAGACTGGTTGGCAGCATTGCTGATGGCGTGGAAGAAAGGAATATTGAACTGGTTACCATTTGCTGAAATATTCTCATCATAGCGGCGCATGATGTTACCACCAAGGAAACCATTGATCCCAATTTTACCGAAGCTTTTGTCTACTCCGATGAAGTAATCCTGGTTTACTTCCTGGATGGTACGATTGCTTTCGTTGATGCTGCCCAGAGGAATATAGTTGGTGCCATAAGGCTCCCACTGGGTATTTCTGGAAGAAAGACGGTCAATACCAATACGTGCCTGAACGTACAACCAGTCGGTGAAATCATATCTGGCCAGTGCAGAACCAATCAGACGATTTCTGACATCATTCTGAAAGAACTGATAGGCAGCCCAGTAAGGGTTGGTCACGAAATTATTGTCGTTGAAATCAAGTTCTCCACCGGTTTCGTCGGCGCCATATTTATCGGTAGTACCTCTGAGGGGAGCCACGCCAATGTTGGGAGGCAGTACGCCTACAATATAGTTGGCATTACCGGGAGAGTCTGACAGACGCGGACGGTTCTGTGCATCTTCAATGCTGTATTGTGCTTTGGTAGAGATGGTCAGCTTTTCGGCAAACTTACCGTTGGCACTCAGGGTAAAGTTTTTACGGTTATAGCCTGAATTAGGAATTACCGCCTCGTTGTCCAGGTTAGAAGCAGCAAAACGGAAAGAAGCTGTTTCATTACCACCAGTAAGGGCCACAGTATTGGTAAAGCTGTAGCCGGTATTGTAAAATTCATTATACTGATCGCCAACTGAAGAATATGGGCGGTTGACGCCATCCCACTGTACCACACTTGAGCCATCAAGCGGAGCACCCCAGCTGGAAAGACCGAAAGAACGGGCTTCTTCCTGGGATACAGGCGCTGCACCACGGTTGCCACCTCCGTACTGATCCTGGAAGTCAAAGTTGTTGATGATGTTCTCAAAAACAAGGTTAGAGTTTACCTCTACGCCGATACCTCTGCGGTTAGTTCCTTTTTTAGTGGTAATCAGGATTACGCCATTGGAAGCACGCGAGCCGTAGAGTGCAGCAGCAGTATTACCTTTCAGTACACTGATTTCGGCAATATCATCAGGGTTGATACTGGAAAGTCCGTCACCAGAGTCACGGCCACCCCACATACCGGCACTACCCAGGTTGGAGTTGTCAATGGGTACACCATCTACTACATACAAAGGCTGGTTATTACCGCCCAGTGAGCTGTTACCACGAATGATCACACGGGATGAACCGGCAGGACCGGTCGCAGCATTACTCACGTTTACACCGGCAACACGTCCGGAGAGTGCGTTACCAAGGTTGATTTCCCTGGCTTCCACCAGATCTTCGCCTTTTACTTCACTCACGGAATAGCCCAGAGATTTTTTCTCTTTTTCTACCCCGAGAGCCGTTACGACTACTTCGCCCAGCTGAGTAAAGTCCTCTTCCATCGTAACATTGATGGTATTACGGCCATTCACATCTTCGGTGAGGGTCTTGAAGCCGATGGAAGAAAAGGTAAGGACAACATCCTGTCCGCTTACACTGATCGTGTAATTTCCCTCGATATCGGTAACGGTACCGGTGGTAGTTCCCTGTACAAGGACGTTGACACCCGGCAGGGCTGCATTATCAGTGGCACTGATAACCTTACCGGAAACAGTTCTGCTCTGTGCAAATAGTGTGGGGCTTATCGCCAGCATCAGCACTATCAGCCCAGCCATACGCAATGCTCTTGAATAGCGGAAAAAGCTATTCAATTCATTTGGTACAAATGAATTCATAAATGGTTAGGGTTGTGATGAATAAAATGAACATTTTTGCAAACGGGAAGCGTTTGCCTAGGCAATATGGCAAGAATAATCTATGATTTGCAATAGCTCAGGCATGTTAATAGATGAATGAAGCATATTTAGAGACGAAATCAATTATCTGTATTCATATAATATTATTTAAAAAAGAATAAATCATATTGATAATATATTCCCTTACAAAATTTACTGATCAGAAAGCACAAAAAGATAATTCACAAAAGTAAAGTTTTATCCCTCATCCAAAGCGGTTCCATCAAGCAAAGTGAGGCAGATGAAAATGCTGCAGCAGCTTAAATATAACACATGGTTTTGGCTTTTTACCGGCAGGTTTAGGCCTTTCATCAGCAGCTAGTTGAGCTAACCTCCATATTATATGAAACAGGTCTGAAGCTACCTGCTTGACGCATGACATCCAGGTTCTCATAATTGCACGAACGTCATTCGTATTCAGTTTTCCAACAGTTTCCAAACCTAAACCTTCGCTATTTTGACCATTGGTTTATTGATGGAAAGCATATTGCACCGTCAGATTTCTAAGGCTGAGTACTGACATCAGCAGCTCGTCAATGGCAACTGGCTTTCCAAAATACTGCCCAATCCTTTTCTCTCCATTTCAAGATTTATCTTTATATTGTCAGCCCTATCGTACATTTTTTGAAAAATTAGCTACTCAACAACCTATGGACAAGCATTTAGACCGACGACAGTTTATCAAAAGCTCAGCATTGAGCGGAATAGGCCTCAGCCTGTACACTGCGCCTTTTTCCTACCTGAAAAGAAATGCCAACGAAACCATCAATGTCGCCATCATGGGCACCAACAGCCGTGGTTCTGCCCTGGCCAAAGCTTTTGCCATGAATCCCGACTGCCGCGTAACGTATATCTGCGATGTGGATGATCAGGCGCTACAAAAGGGGATCAAAGCAGTACAGGATGCCGGACAAAGTGAAACGCCCCAGGCTGAAAAGGATTTTCGCCGGGCGTTGGAAGATCCTTCTCTTGACGCTCTGATCATTGCCGCCCCTGATCACTGGCACGCCCCTGCTGCGATGCTGGCCCTGCAGGCCGGTAAACATGTCTATGTGGAAAAGCCCTGCAGCCATAATCCCCAGGAAGGAGAAATGCTGGTTTCCTGTGCCAAAAAGCATGGACAGGTAGTGATGATGGGTAATCAGCGTCGCTCCTGGCCAAATGTGATAGAAGCCATGAACACATTGCATGCAGGCGCCATTGGTGATGTCTACCTGGCCAAAGGCTGGTACGCCAATACCCGTGGATCTATCGGATACGGTAAGCAGGTGCCAGTACCGGCCGGGCTGGATTTTGACCTCTGGCAGGGGCCTGCTCCCCGGCAGCCTTATCTTGATAACCTGGTGCACTACGAATGGCACTGGCGCTGGCACTGGGGCACAGGTGAACTGCTCAACAATGGCACCCACTTCGTTGACCTGTGTCGTTGGGGCCTGAATGTGGACTATCCGGAAAAAGTCAGTTCCATCGGAGGCCGCTACCATTATCATGATGACTGGGAAACGCCCGATACGCAAAGCGTTATTTACGAATTTCCCTATGGCAAATCCATACTCTGGGAAAGCAGGAGCTCTAACGGCAGAAGTATCAACGGCTCCACCACCGGCGTATCCTTCCACGGGGAAGAAGGCACATTGGAAATTGGCGGAGGCAATGAATACAGAATTTATGACCTGAAAAATAAGCTGGTGAAAGAGGTAAGCAGCAATAGCGCAGACGCCCTCAACACGACCGGCCCCGGTTTTGACCTGGACAAGGACCATGTGATCAATTTTGTAGAGTCTATCCGGTACAATCTGCAGCCGCGTACCCATATTGAGGACGCCAACAAAAGTGTACACATCTGCCATCTGGGTAACATTGCATATCGCGCGGGTAAAAGCATACAGATAAATCCCGGAAACGGACAACTGGTCAATGAGCCGGAAGCCATGCAGTACTGGGGTAGAAATTATGAAAAAGGCTGGGAGCCGGTTGTTTAAAATGAAAAGCAGGAAAATGAAGGAAACTACACGCAGAGAATTCATCAGGAAATCAGGCGCAGCTGGTCTGGCTGTCAGCTTCCCCTGGAAAATAGGCAATACACCTTTGCAGGAAGTACCCAAAGGCAAGAGAGTGGGCATTATCGGCCTGGACACTTCTCATAGCCCGGCCTTTACCAAGATGTTCAACGCGGACGAGCCCGATCCGGCGCTCAACGGCTACCAGGTAGTAGCGGCCTATCCGCAGGGCAGTAAAGACATACCGACCAGCGTAGAACGAATTCCCAAATACACCGAAGAAGTAAAGGCATTGGGAGTAGAAATTGTCTCCTCCATAAGCGAACTGCTGGAAAAGGTAGACTGTGTACTCCTGGAGACCAATGATGGCCGCCCCCATCTCCAACAGGCCTTGCCTGTACTGAAAGCCGGAAAAAAGCTGTTTGTAGACAAGCCCGTTACTGCTTCCCTACACGATGCCATCGAACTGTACGAAGCAGCCAGAGAGTATAATAATCCTATTTTCTCTTCATCATCGCTGCGCTACATGAGCAAGGCGCAGCAGGTAAGGCACGAGAACCTCATAGGAAAAGTAACCGGAGCCATGGCCTTTAGCCCGGCAAGCCTGGAAGCAAACCACCCCGATTTGTTCTGGTACGGCATCCATGGTGTGGAGACGCTGTTTACGGTGATGGGGCCGGGATGCAAAAGGGTGCAAAGGGTTCATACGCCTGACACTGATGTGGTAATCGGTACCTGGGCAGACGGACGGCTGGGGACCTTTCGGGGTACCCGCAGTGGTAAGCATGAATATGGGGGTATTGCTTTTGGAAACGAGGGTAATGCCGTACTGGGACCCTATGAAGGTTATAAAGGACTGGTATTGAAAATCGCCGAATTCTTTGAAAGTGGTAATCCACCTGTTTCTCCAAAAGAAACCCTGGAAATTTATGCTTTTATGGAAGCGGCTGACGAAAGCAAAAGACAGGACGGCTCAGAAGTCAGCCTGGATTATGTGATGAACAAAGCCAGGAATTCCTAAATTCTAAAAAAATTCACCAGTTGACAGCACGAAGCCCCATAAAAGGGGCTTTGTTCGTAAATGAGCATCCTACCAGCTTGTCATCAGGAGGGCAAAATGCTTGTATTTGCATCCTTCAGCCGGCTGACGATGAGCCTGGCTACTTTTTCGGAAGGTCTTTCGTTGCCCAGCACACGCTTAATACTTTTGTAAGCGGCAAGTTGCGCCCTTCTTTCTTCGCCTTCGGAAAGCAGTTCTTTCAACCCATCTTTCAACTTGGTAGTATTAAAATCAGCCTGTATCAGTTCCGGGACTACCTCTTCTTCAGCGATCAGGTTTACCAGGGAAATAAAAGGAACCCTGATCAGGGATTTGGCGATCTGATAGGAGATAAAGCTGGTTTTGTAGCATACCAGCTGGGGGACTTCAAAAAGGGCAGTTTCCAGGGTAGCCGTACCGGAAGTAACGAGTGCCGCCCGGGCCTGGTGCAGAATGTCATACGTCTTACCCTCAATTACCCGGACATTGGACGCATTTCTGGCCTCCGCATAGAGGCTGTCGGGCAGATTGTTGACGGCGGCTACCGCAAACTGCTGATCCGGAAATGCCCCGGCCACCTCCAGCATGGTTTTCAGCATATAGGTGACCTCCTGTTTTCTACTGCCGGGAAGCACGGCTATTATCGGGCGCTCGTCCAGTTGGTATTTTTGCCTGAATTGTGGGTCCGGCTTAAAATCACGCACTGCATCCAGCAGGGGATTGCCCACATACTCTGCCTGGTAATCAAATTTCCGGTAGAATTCTTTTTCAAAAGGCAGAATCACGAACATCCGGTCAACATGGGCCTTTACTTTACGGGCTCTGCCCTGGTTCCAGGCCCACAATTTGGGTGAAATATAGTAATTGACTTTGATACCATGCTTTTTGGCGAAAGCAGCCATACGCATATTAAAACCGGCATAATCAATAAGGACCAGCACGTCGGGACGATAGGCCAGCAGATCTTTTTCACATTGCCGGAGGAATTTCCTGATCGTCAGCAGGTTCTGTACTACTTCCAGGAAACCCATAAATGCCAGCTCACGATAATGCACTACCAGTTCACCACCGGCAGCCTGCATGGCGTCCCCGCCCCAGCAGCGAATATGCGCTGCCGGATCTTCATTTTTTAAAGCTTTGATCAGGTTGGCACCGTGCAGGTCACCGGAGCGCTCTCCTGCAATGATGTAGTATTTCATACCCGCGCAGTCTCCATCGCCCTCGCTGATACCGGCTTGGGGGATTGCTGCTCCAGCCCTTCGCCAAAAAACTCTACGTAATTATTCGGCGTTTCGTACAGCCGAATGGCGTGCAGCACGCCCCTGTCCGTAATCTCGCTCAGTGCGGGGGCCAGTATTTTCCATATTTCTTCTACCAGAATCTCACAACTGGCCATTTTGCCCTGCATGAAGGCTACATCCACATTCAGGTTCTTATGGTCTACCTTTTCAATCACCCGCTCTTTGATCAGCGTACTGAGTTTTTTGAGGTCTACCACAAATCCGGTCTGGGGATCAGGTTTCCCCTTCACCGTCACGATCATCTCAAAATTATGCCCGTGCCAGTTGTGGTTGGCACATGGACCAAAAACCTCTTCGTTCTTTTCCTGGCTCCAGTTTGGGTTATATAATTTGTGGGCAGCGTTAAAGTGCTCCTTTCTGCTTACATAAATCATAGACTCTGCTTAATTTGCCGCAAATATACGGAATAGACTGTGGAAATACAGTCAGTTAACAAGAAGTGAGTGGGAAACCTTCCCAAATATTCTTTACCTTACCTAAAAAATATCAAGAGACCATGATCATCGTCACCGGAGCTGCCGGATTTATCGGAAGTTGCCTGATCAGTAAGCTGAATCAGGAAAATTTCAACTACATCATCGCTGTAGACCAGTTTGATGCGCCTGAAAAACTGAAAAACCTGGAGGGCAAAAATATTCAGGAAAGGGTAGAAAGAGACCATTTTTTTACCTGGCTGGATGAAAATTACCGAGAGGTAGAATTTATCTTCCACATTGGGGCCCGCACCGACACCACCGAATTTGACAAGGCAGTTTTTGATAAACTTAACCTCAATTATTCCAAAGAAATCTGGAAACGCTGTGTGGAATACCAGATACCGCTCGTCTATGCTTCTTCGGCCGCCACTTACGGTGCCGGTGAAATGGGCTACCAGGATGATGAAAGTCGCCTTGGTCAGCTAAAACCGCTGAACCCTTACGGTGAGTCCAAAAACGAATTTGACAAATGGGCGCTGGCCCAGGAGCAAAAACCATTTTTCTGGGCTGGACTTAAGTTCTTCAATGTGTACGGGCCTAACGAATACCACAAAGGCCGGATGGCTTCGGTGGTCTTTCATGCTCATCGGCAAATTCAGGAAAAAGGAGCGATGAAGCTTTTTCGCTCACACAATCCTGACTTTAAGGATGGCGAACAAATGCGTGATTTTATTTACGTCAAAGACCTGGTCAATGTCTGTTACTTTCTGATGCACCATCGGCAGCACTCCGGCATATACAACCTGGGCAGCGGTAAAGCCCGCACTTTTCTGGACCTGACCCGGGCGGTATTTGATGCCCTCGGCAAAGAGGAGAACATCACTTTTGTGGATACGCCAGAAGATATACGGGAGAAGTATCAGTACTTTACCGAGGCTGATATGACCAAGCTCAGATCCATCGGATACGATCAGCCATTCCACAGCCTGGAAGAAGGGATCAGTGATTATGTGAGGATTTATCTCTCGGCAAGCAAGTACTTTTGAATTATCTGCTGGAATCTGTTTACTTTCTTTTCTTAGAAAAATTAAACTTTGCCATCGCTTTGCAAGGCTCTGGATAGCATGTTGACAGTGTTTTCCAGGGCCTCAATACGCTTGTCAATCTCATCCGAAATCTGAGCTTGTAGGGGAGGACTAAGAAACTCAGTCGTAATTTTGGCCCTAATCTCCCACAGCTCTATAATAATATCATACCTTAGCTTGTAAGATTTATATTTGGGATTATCGCTTTTAAGCAAGAATTTATCGTCTGGCTGAGGAAAAATGCGTTTGGCTACAATACCTTCTTTGGTAACTATTATACACTGGCGATTGGCCTGAATACACTCTATATCTTCAACAAGCTCAGCTATTACCACCTCGTCTTCAAACAGGCTGGGGTTCATGCTATCCCCGCTGATCTGAAACATCCTAAACTCGCCATGTTCAAAACCCGGAATACGATAACCTGTTAGACTTTTGACATATTCAACATCATTACATTGATCTAAATAGCCAGCTTCAGCTTCACGGTTTACAAATGGAATAAGGCTAAGCTGCGAATAATCCTCATTTTCCAGGGGCGTTCCCTTCGCTATAGAAATAACTTGGTTTTTAAAAACAGGTCCATCGCCAAATAACAGCCACTCAGCATTTAGCTGAAACTCTTCAATAATTTTGTATAAAGTACTAATAGCGATAGAAGTTTTACCACTTTCAATTTGTGAGAGACCCGCCTGTGAAATTTCAATTTTTTTTGCAAAGTCACTTTGAGATAAACCGATTAGTTTTCTAAGATCAACAATTCTATTTATCATGATAAAAAATTATAAGTAACACTTATACATTGGATATCAGCGTAAAGATAGCTTTTAATTTTTTGAAAACTCAAGGGTTTGGACTAAGTTTGTGACGAAATTCCATAAATTTCATATTAATTTGTGCAATTATAAGCTACACTTATAAATGAAACAAGCTCCCACCCTCAACGATCTATACAAAGAAAGCAGCAAGTTTTATTTAATCCATTTTAAAGACCAATTTACCCGGGGAGGGGAAGCTTTGCTGCCGAGCCTGCTGGAAATGCCACTGGCAGCTTGTGTTACTGATGAATCTGGGTATTTTGAAATGGCCAATGATGCGTTTTGTCAATTGTACCAATATAATAGTGAGCAGCTAGTGGGGCAGCATTTTACTATGTTGGCTCCTGCTATATCCCGGACTGAGCGCAATACATTAAATACCCATTTTTTTGCCAGCAAAGAAGAACTTAGCAACGAGTGGCAGGATCGTAAAAAAGATGGCAGCCCGGTAGATGTTTTTGCAAGTGCGGCTTATATAACTGTCAATAATAAGCCCAAAAAGGTGACTTTTCTAGTAGACATTACCAGGCTCAAGCAAGCTGAAGCACACCTGAAAAACGATGTAGAGAAACTCAAAAAAACGATTAAGCAACAGGATGAGGCTCTGGAACTACTCTTGCATGACATCAAAGGTCCTATCGGGAATATTATTGCTATGGCAGAATTTATGGATAGCGAAGTTGTTACCGGAGATCATAGACAGGAATTCATGGATCGGATATTATCCTCTGCTAAGAAAGCTTATTATCTCGCTGATCGGTTTTCCAGTATTGTCAAAATAGAAAAGGGAGAGTATCAACCCAACCCGGAAATTCTGGATATGTATGTATTTATTAATAATGCCTGGATAGATGTATCTCAAATGGCAGCTTCAAAGAATATCAACCTATCGTATAACCTTAGCTCAGAAAATAATTTATCTTTTCGGACTGACCGCTTTCTTTTAAACATTGCACTATCAAACCTTCTCAAAAATGCGGTAGAAGCATCTCCTCCCGGAAAAGACATAAATATCAGTCTTGAAAAAAAGGATCATCTTATCCTCCAAGTGCACAATAGCGGAGAAATACCCATGTCCATACAACAGCACTTTTTTGAAAAATATACTTCCACAAAAAAAATTAATGGCTCCGGACTGGGGACTTACCTGGCCAATAAAGCCATCATGATTTTGGGTGGTAGCATTTCATTCAGCAGTTCCATTGAAGCAGGGACGCTAATCATCATAGAGTTGCCGGAGGCAGAACCTTCTCAGTTAGCCTAATACATCAGTTTTGGCTTCTGCAAAGCTGATCCGGCTAATTCATTAAAGTGTGTATGATTTCTTATTCTTGCCCAGGCATTCACTGACGATGCCTGCCTTCCCTAAGCCACAGAAGTTTGAGCTGATTAATATTTTCATTATAGCAATGCTATTATACTGCCTGAATTAGCTATTTTGGAACTTATGGCGATATTACCCCCAGACCCTCGTGTCAAAAAGCTAAATGAACTACCTAAGATTCTCCTGGCTCCCATACTTACCGTATTATATGCTGCAGAAAAGTGGAAAATTACGCTAATCCGGAAACTGCGGCATTCCATCAGTACTTTACCAATCCCACATGAACAGTTTCATGAATATCAGTTATCAGCAGTACATAAAAAACATGGAATGCGGTTTTGATGATTACCTTAAAAACTTTCTGATAGTAGAAAGGTATCTTTAAGAGTGATTATCAATGAAGCATTGGTAATCAGGTTTTGGTTATCGGGTATTATTTTAATCAACAGTCATCAATCGTGAATCAGTTATGAAAAAACCGCCTTTAGCCCCTCAGAAAGCAAGCATCAGGGAAGTACACGGAATTCCACTTTTGGATGATTATGCCTGGCTACAGGACAAAAATAACCAGGAGGTACTCACCTACCTGCGAGCAGAGAATGCATATGCCCTTGAAATAATGAAGGAGGAAGAGGACCTGGAAAAAAGGCTTTTTGAGGAGCTGAAAGGACGTATCAAGCCCGATGACCATAGTGCTCCTGTGCAGATTGATGATTATTTTTACTATTCCCGTACCGAAGCCGGTAAGGACTATCGCATCTACTGCCGAAAACATTTGTCTATGGACGCCAGGGAGGAGATACTACTGGACTGTAACCACCTGGCTGATGGACATGATTATTTCCACCTGGGAGTCTTTGAGGTGAGTGCCGACCACCAGGTGCTGGCCTATGCCACAGATACCGATGGCTCTGAGCAATACTATCTCTATTTCAAAAACCTGCAGGATCAGACCCTGATGGTGGATCAGCTGCAGCAGATTGCAGATTCAGCAGCCTGGGCCATGGACGGCGAAACACTTTTTTATGTGGTGCAGGACGAAAGCATGAGGCCTTATAAGGTAATGCGCCACCGAATCGGTACCCGCCCGGAAGATGATGCGGAAGTTTATGTAGAAGAAGATGAGCGTTTTTTTGTGTCAGTCTCCCGCTCAAAAAACGATGCCTTCCTGCTGGTTGAGATCGGCAGTAAAATTACTACAGAAGTCCGCACGCTGGATGCGTATCATCCCGATGGAGACTTCCAGGTATTCCATAAGCGTGAAGACCACCATGAATACGAGCTGTATCCCCATGATGACTGCTTTTATATTCGTACTAACTGGCAGGCGGTAAATTTTCGGCTCATGAAAGCTCCGCTGCAGCCGACCAATAAAGAAGCCTGGGAAGAAGTAATAGCGCATGAAGAAGCGGTAAAAATTGAAGGAGTGGACGAGTTTGAAAAATATCTGGCCATCTATGAACGCCTGAATGGACTAACGCAAATCAAAGTTTTGTCACTTGCTGATGCTAATACCCACCTCATCAGCTATGACGATCCCGCTTATTTTGTCTATGGCAGCAGTAATCCCAATTTCAAAACCGATACGCTCCGTTTTAACTACACCTCTCTGGTAAGGCCCAATACGGTTTATGACTATCATATTCCGCGTAAACACAAGACGGTGGTCAAGGAAACAGAAATTCCCGGCGGATACCGGCATGAGGACTATACTTCCGAAAGAATTGAGGCTACTGCTGATGATGGCACCAAAATCCCGATTTCGCTGGTATACAAAAAAGGGCTACGGCGCAATGGATTAAATCCACTCTACCTTTATGCCTATGGGGCGTATGGACTCAATACCGAGCCATACTTCAATAGCAACCGTATCAGCCTGCTGGACCGGGGGTTCATCTTCGCCATGGCCCACATACGCGGAGGGGCTGACCTGGGGGAACCCTGGTATAAAGCCGGTAAGCTGCTGAAAAAAATGAATACCTTCCATGACTTTATTGCCTGTGCAGAGCATCTGATCGCAGAAAAATATACCGACACTGAGCACTTATGCGCCATGGGAGGCAGTGCCGGCGGTCTTCTGATGGGGGCGGTTACCAACCTGCGGCCGGATCTGTTTGAGGCAGTAGTGGCCAAAGTGCCTTTTGTAGATGTGCTCAATACCATGCTGGATCCCAACCTGCCCCTCACCGTCACTGAATATGAGGAATGGGGAAACCCGCAGGAAAAGGAATATTTTGACTACATCCGCTCATACTCACCCTATGATAATGTGAAAGCGCAGGATTACCCCCACATGCTGATTACCGCTGGCCTCAATGACCCAAGGGTAAGCTACTGGGAACCGGCTAAATGGACCGCAAAACTCAGGACATACAAAACTGATGATAAGCTGCTCCTGCTCAAAACCAATATGGATGCCGGGCATGGTGGGGCTTCAGGCAGGTATGAGTACCTGAAAGAAGTAGCTTTTGAATACGCTTTTCTGATCAAAGTACTGGGCATTCACTCCCACGAAAGCCTCAACATTTGAGCTTATGTGAGGTTTGCAGAAAAGAACTTTTTCCAGGCTAGTGTTACACTGAGTCCCAAAGAAATACGAAAAACAAATGATTTTAACTTTTTTATAGAATCCCTATGAGCCTAAGAGTAGACCTTGACCAGAAGATCAGCAAAAATGCCGACCGTATTTTGGCCGGAAGGCTGGAAAAATGCCGCCTTGCACTGAAACAGGATGATCCCCACAAGGCAGTACATGATGTCCGTAAGCAACTGAAAAAAATACGGGCTTTCAGCCGCCTGATGCGGGCGGAAATCGGTCAGAAAAGTTATAAAATGACGAATATGTACTACCGTGACATCGGGCACAAAATGTCTGAAGCTCGGGATGCGGCAGCGATGCTGGAAACCCTGGACCTCATCAAAGATAGTGTTGACAAGAAACCGGAAGAGAAAGCCTTTCAGGATATCAAAAATCACCTTTCTGCGCGAAAATCTGCCGTAACCCGGATACTTTTTAACCGCAAGGAGCTACTGGATACCGTAGAAACCGACCTGCAGCGGGCAGAATCCATCCATGACTCCTGGAAAATCAAGCATAATAATTTTGCTGCTTTCAGGGGCGGTCTGGGCAAAACCTACAAACGCTGCCGCAAAGCGATGAAAAAAGCCTACAAGAAAAATACCCCGGAGGCTTTTCACGAATGGCGCAAACGGTCCAAATACCTGCGTTATCATATAGATTTACTGCGCGAAATCTGGCACCATCCCATGAAAGGTATGGAAAAAGAACTCCATCAGCTGACGGATTATCTGGGCGACGACCACGATCTAACGGTGCTAAAAAAGCAGATTGAAGCCATGGAATACGATAACCGGGAGGCTCAAGCCTACATCATCAATATCATTGACCGAAAAAAAGCCGAACTGCAGAGGCTGGCTCGCCCCCTGGGTGAGAAGTTACTGCTCGACAACAAAAAAGACTTTTTGAACAGGATTGAGCTATACTGGGACAAAAGCCTGAAAGAATTCAAAATGATCCACGACCGTAAACCTTTAGGAGGATCCTGAATAGACATCTAAAGCCAGGGTCATCCCCGATTTTTTTAGTTCTGCCTGCACTTTCTCTGGCAATTATTATAATTTTGTCGCTCTAAGATTCACTTACAAATAAACTTCCTAATGGCTGAATACGATTTTCGTAAGCTTGAGAAAAAATGGCAGGCGTACTGGAAAGAAAACAAAATTTACCAGGTAGCGATAGATACCAGCAAGCCTAAATTTTATGTGCTGGATATGTTTCCTTACCCTTCCGGTGCCGGGCTGCATGTAGGGCATCCCCTGGGATATATTGCTTCTGACATTGTTTCCCGCTACAAAAGGCTCAAAGGCTACAATGTGTTACATCCCATGGGCTTTGATGCTTTCGGGCTACCCGCTGAACAATACGCCATCCAGACCGGTCAGCACCCGGCCATTACTACCGAAAAAAATATTGCCCGCTATAAAGAGCAGTTAAACAACATAGGCTTCTGCTTTGACTGGGAGCGCGAAGTGCAAACCTGTGATCCTTCCTATTATAAATGGACCCAGTGGATTTTTCTGCAGCTTTTTCACAGCTGGTATAACAAAAACAGTGATAAGGCCGAGCCCATTTCTCAGCTGATCAGTCTTTTTGAACAGGAAGGAAACGTAAATGTACATGCTGCCTGCGATGAGGATACGCCATCTTTTTCAGCAGAGGAATGGCAAGACATGAGTGAAGCAGAGCAGCAGCAGCTACTGCTCAGTTATCGCCTCACCTATTTGTCGGATACGGTAGTGAACTGGTGCCCGGAACTAGGCACTGTACTGGCAAATGATGAAATCAAAGATGGTTTTTCAGAGCGCGGCGGTTTTCCGGTAGAAAGACGCAAAATGAAACAGTGGATGATGCGCATTACCGCCTATGCCGACCGCCTGTTGTCCGGACTGGAGCATATTGACTGGACTGAATCACTCAAGGAGATGCAGCGTAACTGGATCGGCAAATCCTACGGTTGTGAGCTGGATTTCAAAGTGAAGGACAGCGATATCGTACTGACTGCCTTTACTACCCGGCCTGATACCATTTACGGTGTAACCTACCTAACCCTTGCTCCCGAACATGAACTGATTTCCCGGCTGACTACCGCTGACCGGCAGGCAGATGTGGAAGCCTATGTAGAAGTAGCCAAAAACCGCTCGGAGCGTGAGCGAATGGCAGATGTCAAAACCGTGTCCGGTGTTTTTACCGGCAGCTATGTTATCAACCCTATCAGCGGAGAGGAAGTAGAACTCTGGGTAGCTGATTACGTGCTGGCCGGCTACGGTACCGGGGTAGTCATGGCCGTTCCCTCTTCCGACGACCGTGATTTTCGTTTTGCAAACCATTTTGACCTACCCATACGCCCTGTCATTGAAGGTACTGAGGAAATGGACGATCCTACCGAAAAAAAGCACGGTAAAATGATCAATTCTGAATTCCTCAACGGAATGGAATCCACCGATGCGATCAGGGCAGCCATTGATAAAGCTGTGGAACTGGGCGTAGGCAAGGCTAAAGTCAACTACCGGATGCGGGATGCTGTTTTCAGTCGTCAGCGCTACTGGGGCGAGCCGGTACCTGTTTATTTTAAAAATGGTATTCCCCACCCCCTCAGCACCGATAAGCTACCCCTAACGCTGCCATCGGTAGACGAGTATAAGCCTACCCCCACCGGAGAGCCTCCCCTGGGCCGGGCTACCGACTGGAAATATGCAGGCGAGTATGAGTATGAACTGACCACTATGCCCGGCTGGGCCGGCTCCAGCTGGTACCACTTCCGCTACATGGACGCACAGAATACGGAGGAAATGGTGAGTAAAGAAAAACAGGCGTACTGGGGTAATGTAGACCTCTATATCGGCGGAACTGAACACGCTACCGGCCACCTGCTGTATTCTCGCTTCTGGACCAAATTCCTCTACGACCGGGGCTTTGTGACGGTAGACGAACCCTATCAAAAACTTGTGAACCAGGGGATGATACAGGGAGTTTCCAGCTTTGTGTACCGGGTAGTAGGCGAAAATAAGTACGTATCCTACGGGCTCAGAAAAGACTATGAGACTTCGGCCATTTATGTGGATGTAAGCCTGGTAAAAGATAATAAACTGGACATTGAAGCTTTCAAAGAATGGCGACCTGAAGCCGGAGACGCTGAGTTTGTCCTGGAGGATGGGGCTTACATTTGCGGTAGTGAAGTGGAAAAGATGTCCAAATCCAAGTTCAATGTTGTCAATCCTGATGACATGATCTCCCAGTATGGTGCCGATACCCTCCGCATGTACGAGATGTTCCTGGGACCCTTGGAACAGTCCAAACCCTGGAATACCAATGGTGTGGATGGTGTGTTTAAGTTTCTACGCAAGCTCTGGCGCCTGTTCTATGATGAGCAGGGCAATATGCTGGTAAAGGACGAACCGGCAAATGAGGCTGAATTGAAAATACTGCACAAGACCATAAAGAAGGTTCAGGAAGATATTGAAAGCCTTTCCTTCAATACCTCTGTCAGTACTTTTATGATCTGTGTCAACGAACTGACCAGCCTGAAATGCCATAAGAAGTCAGTGCTAAGCGACCTGGTGCTGACGCTATCTCCTTTTGCTCCGCACATCAGTGAGGAACTCTGGCATCAGCTGGGCAATGAAAACAGCGTAGTGACAGCCAGTTTCCCGGTTTATGATGAACAGTACCTGATAGAGGCTTCCTACGAATATCCGGTATCGGTCAACGGTAAGGTGAGGGCCAAAATGCTGTTTGCCCTGGATAAACCAAAAGAGGAAATAGAAGAAGAAGTATTGGCATCCGAACAGATACAGAAGTGGACCCAAGGTAAGCCACCCAAAAAGGTGATTATCGTGCCCAACAAGATTATCAATATTGTGATCTGAAAATAATGAAGCCCTCTCTCCGGAGGGCTTTTTATTTACCTGAGACTGAGCTCAGCTGTGGGTCGGCAAGTTTGAGTGAATCTTCCTGATATTGAGGAACCAACAGACTGTCCAGCGGAGGCCCAGGATCAAGAATGGTAATCATTTCTACCGTTTTTATGCTGTTTTTCTTTTCCTTATAACTGATATCCTCTATGATACCGTAGCGGCTTTTGGCAGTAAGGTATTCTCTGGGTAAAGAATCAGGCCCGAACATGGAGAAAGTAATGTCCCGGATGCTGTCGTTCAGGATAAAGCTACTCTGAAAAGCAGGACAAATCATTCCACGGCTACAGGCAGAAGACAAAAAGCTGATAATGATAATGTACTTTATGGTTGAGCCAAAAATCTTCATCTGAGATATTATACGAATACCCACCTTTAGGACAGACGGCTACTCACTTAAGCCGAACAAATATTCAGCAAATGTCTGGTACAATGCCTCTTTATTTTGGCACTAATATTACACACAATCTTAATCCTTGTAATTAGGCAAGATTTTTTTTCAATATGTTTGCAATACAGTACTTTAGGTTGGGCCTGGTGGAAAAATCCTGCTCAAATGATCATTCCCCGGCTACATTTTTTTCACACACCTACCGCTGGTGGTCTAATCGTTACTTCTAAGAATGCGCCTGAGATAGTCTTCCCCCTCCGGAATTTCATTGTACATCCCGGGCCTACCCCCTCCGAAGAAGTGTGTTCCGGTAACCCGGTCAGTATTTTCATAGCGACGCCGGTAATGGGGATCAAAATCATCCGTATCCTGCATCCATTCAGCCAGTGCGTCAAAATGCTGACGGATCAAAGAGCGATACGCAACATCATAGGCCAGGTTATTCAGTTCCCAGGGGTCGTCTTTTACATTATAAAACTCAATGACCGGCCGGGGAGCCTGAAAAGCCAGCATTTGTGCAGGATTAAGTTTCCCTTCTGCTTTTAAACTGAGCAGTGACTGATGCGCAGGACTTCCAGCCAGGTCGGCAGCGGTACAGAGCGGCCACTCAGTATAGGCATTAAAAATCAGCTTGAAGGTATCGCTGCGCACGCTCCGCATATGCTCGTCGCAGTCGTGCCAGTTTCGCTCAGCAAAAACATACTTGTCAACATCAGTGGATTGACCAAACACCAGGGGTAGCAGGCTCTCACCGTACATATTTTCACCTTTCGACATACCGGCAGCCTCAAGAATGGTTGGCGCCAGGTGGATCAGACTGACCAAAGCGTTGTTTTCGCTTCCTGCTGAAATTTTTCCCGGCCAGGTAGCAATCAAAGGAGATTTGATACCCTCATCATACAGAGTGCCTTTGGCCCTTGTGAAAGGCTTGCCATTATCGGTAATGAAAAATACCAGGGTATTATCTGTCTTACCGGCATCTTCAATTAATTGTAAAGCCTCACCTATATTTCTATCCATGCGGGTGATTTCGTCATAGTACATGGCCAGGTCGGCACGGGTTTCCGGAGTATCCGCCAGGTATGGAGGCACGATCACATTGGCAGGATCATGGGGATCAGGAATCGTGTTTTCCTGGTAGATACGGTGCGGGTCAGAAAAGGCGTACCAGGCAAAGAAGGGATTGTCACCACTGGATTCCAGTACTTTGGCAAAATCGTCGGGAACGGGATTCCCCTTTCCGGGATAGAAAACATTGAACTGTTTGACGGCATCGTCTCCGATATGTGATTTCCCCAGGAGAGCTGTATAATACCCCTGCTCCTCCAGATAAGACGGAATAATCCTTACTGCGGCATCCAAAGGTTCATGGAGGTCTTCAGTTCTGATAGTATGCGCAAACTGTCCGCTCAGCAGGCTGGTACGGGTTGGACTGCACTGAGGCGTTGTCAGAAATGTATTGTTGAATTGCATGCCCCGCCGCGACAGGCCATCTATATTTTCTGTTTTGATAGCGTCATTGCCATACGTTCCAAAATCTCTCCACCCCGCATCATCGGCTATGAACACAATTACATTCGGCTTTTGCTGGGCTATTGCCTGATAAAATAACAGATGTAGGCTCAAAAAAAACAGGCAGACAGGGAATCTCCGGCGGCAAAACATAACTTTAGGCTGTGGCATAAACTTTTAAAATTAGGTTGTGTTTCTAAACAGAATCAAATCCAAAAAAATTGAAACAGTTTGCGGCACTCTATACGGCACTGGATCAGACCAATAAGACCAACGACAAATTAGCACTTCTTAAGGATTACTTCCAAAAAGCAAACGACAAAGATAAACTATGGACGCTGGCGCTTTTTACCCACAAGAGACCCAAAAAGCAGGTTCGCACTGCCTTGCTCAAGGAGTGGACCGCCGAACTGGCAGGCATTCCTGAGTGGCTTTTTGGTGAATCCTACAATGTGGTTGGCGACCTGGCAGAGACCATGGCTCTCTTACTGCCGAAAGCACAGCTGGAGCAGGACCAGCCTCTCGCTTACTGGATACAATACCTGCAGGACCTGGAGAAAGCAGGTGATACTGAAAAAAAGGCAAGCATATTACAGGCGTGGAGCCAGATGACCCAGCCCGAAAAACTTGTTTTCAATAAACTCATGACTGGCAGTTTCAGAATTGGCGTATCTCAGAAACTGGTGATCAGGGCGGTGGCCGAAGTACATGCGCTTGAGCAACCCGTGGTAGCACACCGCCTGATGGGAGACTGGAAGCCCAGGGAGGCCAGCTACGAACAGTTGATTCTGGAAGAAAACCGAGAAGATAACCTATCCCGCCCCTACCCTTTTTACCTGGCTTATGCCCTTGAGGATGCTGTTGAATCCCTGGGCGACCCACGGGAATGGCAGGTGGAATGGAAATGGGACGGGATTCGGGCACAGATCATTGTACGCGACGGCAATGTGTATATCTGGTCCAGAGGTGAAGAACTGATGACCGATAAATTTCCAGAGTTGCACCCTTTTTGCGATTTTCTTCCTGACGGTACGGTGTTAGACGGTGAGATCCTGCCGTATAAAAATGGCGAATTACTCGGCTTTTCAGCACTACAAACTCGGATCGGACGGAAAAACCTGACCAAAAGCATCTTAAAAAATGCCCCGGTAATCATCAGAGCTTATGACCTGCTGGAATGGCAGGGTGAAGATTTCCGCCATCAGCCGATGTCCATCAGGCGCAATCAGCTAGAACAGCTCCACAGCAGCATTGGCGGTCAGTTACCACCTTTCCAGCTTTCCACCCTGGTTGAAGAAAGCAACTGGCAGGCATTGATAGCCCTCAGGGAACGCTCACGAGAGTTTTTTGCCGAAGGTTTTATGCTCAAGCGCAAAAATGCCGCCTACCAGGTTGGCCGCAAAAGAGGCGACTGGTGGAAATGGAAAGTAGAACCGCTCACCATAGACGGTGTACTGATCAATGCCCAGAGGGGTGCCGGGCGAAGGGCCGGATTATACACCGATTATACCTTTGCAGTCTGGAAGCGGAGCGAAGATGGTGAGGAATTAGTCCCTTTTACCAAGGCCTATTCCGGCCTCACTGATGCGGAATTCAGACAGGTAGACCGCTTTATCAAGCAGAATACACGGGAACGCTTTGGACCGGTACGCTCAGTAAAACCTGAGTTGGTGTTTGAAATAGCTTTTGAAGGCATACAACTGTCCAAGAGGCACAAATCGGGTGTTGCGCTGCGATTTCCCCGTATGCTGCGCTGGCGGCAAGACAAAAAAGCAGCAGAAGCCAATACGCTGGAAGAACTGCAATCGCTCCTTAATCTGTACGGCGGCTAAATCTCCATACATCACTCAAAAGTTCAGCAGGGAGTGGATGGCCAGCGTAAAGCCCCGAGGGCCGACTGCCTCAACCTGCTTAATTTTTGGATTGTCTACTGCTTCCCATTTTCCTGAAGGTTTCTGTACCAGGAAAGGAAAGTCTACGGCATCTAACAAGGGAAGGTCGTTGGCAGAATCACCAAGTCCAACCGTCCTGATACTGCCATATTTTTTCCGAAGCAGTATGTTTAACAGTTTAATGGCAACGCCCTTATCGCTCCTCTGGCCCATCACAGTATGAAATTTTCCGCCGGACACGCACTGCAGGCCTTCTTCCAGCAGTAGTTTGATGAACACCTCCCAGGCACTACCCTTTCCGGTATTCTTCAACAGTGTCTCAGAATAATCGCGGGTGGATGCCCTCTCCGCCGCATCCTTGTTTAGTCCGGTTAGCTTCATAATTTCAGTAAGGGGTAGGTCTGCGTAGCCTTTCGGCCCTGCACCAGATTTGAGCCGGGCTGACTGTATGGCTTTGCGGATATAGACAGCACTTTTTCCCAATTCTATGCAGCTATAGCCGTTTCTTGGGTAAACTGAATATTCTGCCAGTTCGCTGACCGAAGAGAGGTCAAAATCCAGAAAATCTTTAGGCAGCATGATCGCACTGCCGTTTTCCACGATAAAGGGCGTTTCTAGCCCCAGTGCTGAGCGGTAGACCTCCTGCTCCACCCTGGTTTTGGAAGAACAGAAAATCAGCGGTATATCCAGTGCCCTGAGATGCTGCACAGCCTCCTGCGATTCGGCAAAAGAGTAGCTATCAAAATCCAGCAGTGTTCCGTCCAGATCGGTATACACAATCCACTTCAAATGATTGGAAAGTAATTTAGGTTTAAAAATTCATGAACAAGCTATTTCATCTCCAGCACCTTGTCGGGGTCCGGAAGATGATCTCCGGTCTGGTCAGCCTTGTCGCGAATGAGGCCGGGCTGAGCATTTTTGATTTTCTTGCTAAGGTCGGCCTTCAGATGCTTGGCATAAGGCTGGTTTTCCAGCGACTTCATGAATTTCTTCAGGTCAGCATTGACGATAGCCGGATAATAGGAAAGTGATTCAGGCAGCTTTTCTGCTCTTTTGATCAGTTTGCGGTTGTAAAGATCTTCCATTATTTCCTCTTTCAGCGGCTCAGGACAGATCGGCGAGCGGAAAATCACTTCCATTGCAGCTCTGCTCATGTCCTTGACGTGCTCATCTCCTTTTACTTCATGCAGGTGAGGGTTACGGGATTCTATCTGAAAAATCTCAATCCTGTTCTTCAGCACATCTTTTTCGGTATTGCCGATGATGCCGCCGAAGCGCTCCAGCATATTGATATAGTGATAAGGCTCAATAGAGTAGCCTGAAGAAAAATCCAGTTTAGCCGCCAGATCCATTGTCATGGCATGCTCACCGGCATTACCAGTTTTGATGATTTCAGTACCGTAGCCGGTGTAATGGCTCAGCAGTTGGTTCAGGATACGATTGGTATGCTCCGAAGCGCGGCCCCGCTTGGCAAAAAAGAGGTTAGACTCTACTATTTTGGGCTTACTATGCCAGGAGATGCGCACCATGGCATATTTAGATTTTGTCAGGAGGAAGCCGGCACAGTATTCCTTAACGTATTCCAATACCGCACCAGGAAAAAAGTTATCCGAATCTATAAAACCTATGTATTTACGGCCGGTCAGGTAAGCGATGATGGTGCTCAGGATCATACCTTCCGCTTTGCCATCCTTCACTTTGCCGTTCTCATCCAGTATATACCCGTAACCCGACGTCTCGCAGGCTTTGGCCAGCACCGGATCTTTCTGGTGCACTACGATAACCTGTTTGCCCATAAAGCGGGCTGCATGTTCTATAGCATCCTTTTCTATATAAAAACGATCTATGGGTTCACGCGGGCTATTGGATACGATCACCACCAGGCAGCCATTAGGGATCCCGCTCAGCACACCTTCTATCAGTTTGATCCGTTCATTCATTACCGGCACCACAATCACCATATCAGATTCTACCTCGTTGATGGATTCGTACGAAAGGCGTACAATAGTGGAATTTTCTTTGCCTTCGTTTTTGGAAAATTTGAGTCCGGCATCCAGTTCATAGACTTTTTGTACATCATGGAACATGATAGGACCGAAACGTTCAACTTCACGAGGGATTTCAATTCTCATAGCTTTTGGCTTATTTACTTATAGATATGGCAATAATTACACTTAAGCTTTCAATTTAAGGTATTTATCCTCTATGACCAAAGTAAATTTTGCATTTAGCCAAAAACTCAGTAAGCTATAACAAAGGGTTCGGGACTGAAACAAAGTATAAATATGAGTAGGGCCAGCCAGCCCATGATTTTTCTCCCGGTGCTTAGCGGATGGTCTATCATGACGGGAGGGTGGTAAATCCCCAAAATCCTGCCCAGCAGGAACCCGAATACCAGCCAGCCCTGGTAGCCGTGTATCATCGGGTCAAAGCTTGCCACCAGGAACTGCGCACTGAATACTGCCAGGGCCACCAGAATATTGGTTTGGAAAGAAGGCGTCAGGCGGGAGAAAATAATGTACAGGAAGCCAAGGTAAAGTGGAATGCTTAGCAGCAGGTCATCACTGGCTTCATAAGGATGCACCGTTCCCAGCCCTGCATAAAAGATAAACACCACAAAAAGGGATGCCGATACTTTACGGTGCAGGCGGTTTCCGAGTAAACCGTACAGTACATGCCCACCGTCCAGCTGGCCAATAGGAATCAGGTTGAGGGCAGTAAAGAATAAAGCCAGGTATCCGGCAAAAATCCAGGGATAATGGATAATCTCATAGTCATTGGGCAGGCGCGACTGATCAACAGTCACGTATTCCTTGAAGAACTCAAAGAGCAGGGTAGTACCTACTTTAAATGAGCCTGGCTGATCCTGGTAGACTGAATCAGCATAGTTAAGACCAAACTCCTCATATTCAGGATGGATTTCAAAAATATACTCCGGGGGAGGCAAATGGGTAAAGCCGTAAAACAGCACCCCAAGCGCAACGATAAAACCTGCCAGCGGCCCGGCAATACCAATGTCAAAATACTTCTTCCGACTGTTGACAAAGCCTTTGATACGTATAACAGCTCCCAAGGTGCCAATGGAGGGCAGCCCCAGAAAGCCAAACCACATCGGCAGGTAATAAGGAAGTGTGGACGCCACTTTGTGTTTTCTGGCCGTAAAATAGTGCCCGAACTCATGCACGGTCAGAATACCTAAAAAAGGGATAGAGAAGGAAAAACCCTTTAGAAAATACTCCCATGTAAGCGGATTGGTCTCATTGAAGATAAAGCGACCGTACTGCCATTCCGTACCGGCAAGGGTGGTGGTCACAAGGGTAACGATAAAAAGTAATGCCTGAATTAAGCGCCTTTTTGTAGTTGGGTTCATCAGCTATTGAAAAAATCAACAATACCTCTCCCCTCTTTTACGTGGAAAGTTTGCATTCCTAACGAGGCCGCCGCCTCTATGTTTTCCAGGCGGTCATCAATAAAAAGGGTTTTGTGAGGTGGCAGCTGGTTTTCATCCAGTAGCTGCCGGTAGATCTGCTCTTCGGGTTTGCGCAGCTGCATCTCATGGGAAAAGTATACTTTATCAAAAAAGTGCCCGATATCAGCTTTACCACTACTCTTTTCCACGATTTTGTTAAAGGCAGGGACGTGAATTGCGTTGGTATTGCTCAATACAAAAAGCTGGTAGTCGGGGCGGATTTTTTCCAGTACTGCAAACCTCTCTGCAGGGATATTCAACAGCATTTTGTTCCAGGCATCATCAATTTCCTGGTCAGAAAGCGCATTATTCAGGGTAAGGCTGCGAATGCCGCTCCTGAAATCCTCACTGCTGATTAGTCCTTTTTCAAAATCAAGAAACAGCGTTACATTTTCTGTAAGCAGCTTTTCACCCGGCTGATCACCCCGGTAAAAATCTGATAAAGCCCGGAAAGATAAATGGGGATCAATGTCAATGATCACCCCTCCGAGGTCAAAAATGATATGTTGAACACCTGAAATAGCCATAAGGCCAAATATGGTATATTGACCCGTTAAATCAAAAGCTTAAATTTGCGCTCAATACTTGTCATCTTTATTTATATAATGAATATTCGCCTTTGATAGCAGAAACAGGTATTATGCAGCAATGGCAGGGAAAGTGGGAAAAAAGATGGCATCCTTTGCGTGAGGAGTGGGTAGTCTATGCAGCCCACCGAAACCAGCGCCCCTGGACCACTGGAAAGTCACTAGTACCGGACATTGATGCACAAAAACATGACCCCGAATGTTACCTTTGTCCGAACAACCAGCGAGTGCACGGCAGCCGAAATCCTGACTACCAGCAGGTATATATTTTTGAGAATGACCACCCGGTAGTGGGAACTGATGCCCCGGAAGTTGACCCCGGTGATGGTTCTCTATATCGCAGCGCATCTGCCCGGGGGATCGCCAAAGTGGTCTGTTATGACCCACGCCACCATGTTACGCCGGCAGATCTTGATGTGATACAGTTGGAACAGGTATTCAAGGCTTTACGTACCGAAATGCAATCTTTTCTTGAAAATCCGGCGATTAAAAATGTGCTGATTTTTGAAAATAAGGGCAAAATTACCGGTGTGTCCAATCCTCATCCTCATGGTCAGATTTATGCGGTAGACTTTATCTTCAAAGATGTACAGCAACATCTGGATGTAGCTGCAAAATTTAGAGAAAAATACAGAAAGAATATTTTTGAGGAGATCCTACTACGCGAGCAGAAGGACCGCCTTCGCATCGTGGCTGAAAATGAAACTGCTATCGCCTTTATTCCTTTTTTTGCCCGCTATGCTTATGAAGTGATGTTGTTTCCCAAAAAAAGACATGCCACCCTGGCTACATTCAGCGACCGTGAAACTTCTGATATGGCCGCGCTCTACCAGCAGATTGTCAGGAGATTTGACCTCAACTATCAGATGCGCTTTCCTTATGTGATGAGCATGGTCCAGGCTCCGGTAGACCAGTCTGTATATCCTGAACACCATATGTATTTATGGTTTCAGCCACCACTGAGGCAGCCTGGATTGCAGAAATTTCTGGCGGGCCCTGAAATTGGAATCGGTAACTTTATGGCGGATACTTTGCCGGAGGAAAAAGCCGCCGAATTGAGAGCAGTAGACGTATCACAATACCAGGAAACCACATGAAGCACGAAAAGATCATAGAATTGCTTCTCCGGATCGGAGACCAGGTTTGTGACCATGTATATCGGTCGTTGCAGACACAGAAAAGCGAGGAACTTAGCCGGATTGTTGAGGATGCTGAAGAAGACACCATCTATGCCATTGACCGGCAGGTGGAAGACATTATATTGCCCCTGCTGGAAAAAGAAGCGGCAGCATTGGGAGGCATCCACCTGGTTGCAGAGGGAATAGGCAGGGAAGGAAAAGCAATCCTTCCAGCCGGTCTCTCGGAAGACTCTGCCAGTGTCAGGATCATCATGGATCCGATAGATGGCACGCGGGGAATTATGTACAACAAAAGATCAGCTTTTTTCCTGGCCGCCGCCGCCCCCAACCGTCCCGGCAAAATGCACCTGCAGGACCTGGAGGTAGCTGTCATGACGGAAATTCCTACCTCAAAGGCTTATTTAAGTGATGCATTGTATGCACAAAGAGGCAAAGGAGCGAAAGCGCGGCAGAGAAACCTGCTCAATGGAGAAATCCGCCCCTTACATTTTCGTCCTTCCACATCCTCCACTGTGATCGGAGGCTTTGCGCAGATAGCACGTTTTTTTCCTCCGGGCAAAGAAATTCTGGCCAGGATAGAAGAAGAATTGATACTAAGCCTGGCAAAAGTTGAAGCGGGCAAAGCATTAGTTTTTGAAGATCAGTATATTTCCAGCGGCGGACAGTTGTATGAATTACTCACCGGCCACGATCGCTTTGTGGCTGACCTGAGAACTGCTCTTTACCGCCAGCTGGAAAAAACCGGCGTGGTAACCGGTCTTTCCTGCCATCCTTATGATGTATGTGCCAGCCTGATTGGCCATGAGGCGGGAGTTATCATTACGGATATTGCAGGAAATTTATTAAATCCACCGCTGAGCCTGACTGATCCGGTTGACTGGATTGGTTATGCCAACGAAAACATCAGGAAAGAAGTAGAACCCGTACTTCAGAAGATTTTAAAGAAAATAAACTGGATACAGTAGCATGAGTAAAATAGCAGGTTTGTTAAAAGATTTTTATGCCAGCCACCGGCAAAAAGTATTTCAGGCTACCGCACCTGGGCGGTTGGATGTGATGGGTGGTGTTTCTGACTATTCCGGTTCGCTGCTTATACAGAAGCCGCTGATGGAAGAAACCTCAGCGTACATTGCCTTTCGTGAGGACACCGAAATTTCTATAAAATCTGTGATCCAGGGCGAAATTCTCACTTTTTCTGCTGACTACTACGAAATCGCCGGAGAGTTTAAAGTTCCTAATTACGACTATGCGCGTGAGCAGATCCTCAAACATGACGGTGGAGACTGGGCAGTCTATATCGTTGGCTGCATCCTGATGCTCAACAATACACGGAAACTCAAGCCAGAAGGTCTGGATATTCTGATCACTACGGAGGTACCGATTGGCAAAGGCCTGGGATCTTCGGCCTCGCTGGAAGTGGCAGTTCTCAAAGCCATTGTTAACGGTCTGAGCCTGGATGTCAGTGAATATGAAATTCCGATCATCGCGCAGAAGGCTGAGAACCTTATCGCAGGAGCAGCCTGTGGGCTGATGGATCAGCTCACTGCCTACTCCACAAAAAAGAATAAACTGATCCCGATCATTTGCCAGCCGCATACGGTCTTCCACCCCATAGATATACCGGACCAGATTTATTTTGTAGGCATCAACAGCGGGGTCACGCATGCGGTGAGCGGCTCCAGTTATACCGATGTACGCACTGCAGCGTTTATGGGCTACAGTATGATTGCGCTCAACAGCGGTGCTACGCTCAGGGACCTGGAAGTAGCCAAAGAAACTGGTAATTATGCCAACCTTCCCTACGGAGGTTACCTGGCTAATATCTCTCCTTCTGAATTTGAGCAGAAGTTTCTGTCAAACTTACCGGATACATTAAGTGGTGAGGATTTTCTGGATAAATACAAAGCGATCATTGATCCACTATCTTTTATAGACCGGGACAAGGAATACATCATCAAAAATGCTACCCGGCATCCTGTATATGAACATTTCAGGGTGAAGATATTTGCCCAGATACTCAGAAATTATACTACCGAATTCCAAAACTATTCAAACCGCCTGCAACTGATGGGTGAACTGATGTACCAGTCGCACCAGAGCTATACAGATTGTGGTCTGGGCCATGAGAAAACTGACAGGATCGTAGAAATGGTAAAGGCAAAGGGTGAGAAAAAAGGTCTTTATGGAGCCAGAATTTCAGGTGGAGGTAACGGTGGTACTGTGTGTATCCTTTGCGCTGGTCTCTCGGGGCCTGAGTCTGTGCAGGATGTCTTTAAACAGTATGCAGCAGAGGTTGATGAAGATGTAGCACTTTTTGCCTAACCAGATGCAAACCAGTGAAAGAGAACCATACTGGAATAATATTGAACTTCGTATGGAGCTGCTGAAAGGTCTCCAACAGGCATCTCCACGTTTTCAGGAGCAGCTTAAGCAGATACTTCTTGATATGCGTCTGCACATGGAGTCGCCTGATTCTCTATTAAGAATGATCGGCCGCCTTATGGAAAAGACTGATCAACAAAGCTGTCAGCTTTTTCTCAGGAATGTGGAAAGAGTAGCATTTGACATCCGGCTCAGTACAGATTACCATGATGCCTTCCTATCTTTTCTGAAAGCTATGCTGGAAAAAAGAAAAGCTGTCTGACGACAGCTTTAGCATTCGTAAAAGTCTTCATCTATTCCTGCCCGGTTACGGGAATGGAGTTCAACCGGAAATTCCCATAAATAACGAACATGGCGCACCGTACTATCGGCATCATCTTCGTCCAGCAGCCTGTCGTGATGGATATTATGAATCAGGTTGAGGCGGCTGGTTTTGTGTAAATCTACGCTATCTACCTGGATATCGGGCACCCGGTTAGAACGATCGTACTGATTGCTGAGCATCTCACGAATATTGCGGTATCCCCTTTCATTATGGATGGCCTGGATTTCAAAGAAATCGTTATCCTCATCATCAAAAATAGCAAAAAGCTTCATATCCCGGATGACTTTGGGAGACAGGTATTGAGCAATAAAGCTGTCGTCTCTAAAGTTTTCCATAGCATAAAGCACCTCTTCCAGCCAGTCTTTACCGATCAGATTGGGAAACCAAGTTTTGTCCTCTTCGGTGGGGTTCAGGCAGATACGTTTGATATCCATGAAGATGTTGAAACCCAATGTATAAGGGTTCAGCCCTGAGAAATAAGGACTTTTATAATCGGGCTGAAAAATGACACCGCTATGGCTTTTCAGAAACTCCAGCATAAAGCCATCTGACAGGTAGCCAAGATCAAAAAGCTTATTGATGATGTGGTAATGCATAAAAGTAGCAAAACCTTCATTCATCACCTTGGTCATGGTTTGTGGATAGTAATACTGCGCCACTTTACGGACAATGCGTACTAGCTCTCTCTTCCAGACGGGTAGCGTAGGGGCATTTTTCTCAATAAAATAGAGCAGGTTTTCCTCAGGCTCAGGGGGAAATTTTTTGTACTTTTTGTATTTTTCCCTTCTTTTGGCCTCCAGTGCAGCGGGAAGTGTTTTTAAAATCTCATTATAATTTTCATTTTTCACTTTAGCCAATCGCTTAAGTCGCGCTTTTTCTTCTGTAGCAGATAGTTTAGGAGGTTTTTTGTATTTATCCACTCCATGGTCCATGAGTGCATGACAGGCATCCAGTACCTTTTCTACCTCTTCTATTCCATATTCCTCCTCGCAACTCATAACATAATCCCGGGCAAACACCATATAGTCAAGTATGGAGTCTGCTGAGGTCCAGTCTTTGAACATATAATTGTTCTTGAAGAAAGCATTATGCCCCTGGCAGGCATGTGCAATAACCAGCATCATCATACAGGTGGAGTTATTCTCCATGTTGTAGCTGATACAGGGGTCTGAATTAATCACCATTTCGTAAGAAAGGCCCATCTGTCCCTTTTGGTAGCTGCTCTGGTTAACGATAAAATCTTTACCAAATTTCCAGTGGGGATATGAAGTAGGCAGACCAATCAGAGAGTAGGCATCCAGCATCTGTTCAGAAGTCACGATCTCTATCTGGTTGGTGTAAATATCCAGTTTGAAGAACTCCTTACCCACCCAGGTAGTGAGTTCGTCGGCAAGCTGTATCGTTTCAAAGTCCCAGTTGGGATTACTAAACATAGCTTTAGAAAGCGCTTTATCTATTATCATACGGGTTCATTCTGGTTTGACTTTACTTAAGAAGCATCAGCCAGTAAGCTTTTTTTCTTAAACAAAGCTTTGAAAACCGGCCATATCTGGCTGACATCGTTGATGTTGCGCATAGAAAAGTTTTCCTGATTGCGCAGCCTTTTATAAGCATGCCAGAGATATCCTTCCAATCCACGGTTCTTGATCTCGATATAAGCCATATACTGAATTTCGGGTAGAATATCATTTTTGAGTACCTGTCCGCATTCTACCGCATCCCCATTTGACCACACATCACCATCAGAAGCCTGGCAGCAGTAAACATTCCACATGGATGGATCATAACGTTCTTTCATAATTTTCTTCATCAGGTGCAGCGATGGCGCTACAACCGTACCCCCGCTTTCCCTGGAATTAAAGAACTCTTCCTCGTCCACCTCTTTGGATTCAGTATGGTGACGGATGTAAACAATATCCACATTGGAGTACTGTTTGGTCAGGAAAATATAAAGGAGAGTAAAAAACCGCTTGGCAATATCCTTTTCGTGATGCCCCATAGATGCGGAAACATCCATGATGCAAAACATTACTGCGGATGTTGCGGGCTTAGGTACCTGCTCAAAGTTATTATACCTGAGGTCTACATCATCAAAAAATGGAACAGTTAGCTTAAGCTTATTGGTGCGTTCAATTTCCTCTTCAAGTTTTAACCTCTGGTCTTCATCCTTTTCTTTTTCCAGTTGCTCTCTCAGTTTTCTGAGTTTCTGCTCATAAGCGCCTCTGATAGATATCTGCCGCGCAAGAGAATGCTGGTAACTGGTTTTTATATTCAACCTGGAGGGTACACTGTTTTTAGTATACCCGGCCCGCTGCTGCCGAAAGGTCGTAGTACTTTCCATGTACTTCTTGACCATATTGGGCAACTCAAGGTCCTCAAAGAAGTATTTGAGAAACTCGTCGCGGGAAAGTATCACCACAAAATCGTCCTGGCTGATTTCAGGGCTGTTTGATCCTTTGCCCTTTCCGGCTCCGCTTCCCCCATCTTCGGGTTTGGGTACTTTATCACCTTCAGAAAACTTGTCGTTACCGGGTCGGATAAAATGCTTCTTTCCTGAACGAGGATCATGGCGGAAGCTGGGTTCTTTAAGCCCTTTGATAGGTACTTTCACCTTTCCACCGCCATTACTGTCTTTGATGCTTTCCTGGCTGATAATATCAGGAATAGCACCTTTTATCTGATCCTCTACCCTCTTAAGGAACTTCTGACGGTTATTGGTGGATTTGCCCTTCGTATTCTTACGTCTATCTAAGATAGTACTCATACAAATATTTTTTTGTCAACAAGCTGCCGATCAGGCCATGGTTTTTCTTACCCTCATAAACCAGTCTACCAGTATCCTGATCTGTTTGCTGGTATACCCTCTTTCATTCATGCGTTTGGAGAAATCCTTATGCTTTTTCTCGTCTTCCTCATTACTCTTCGCATTGAATGAAATTACAGGAAGCAGGTCTTCAGTATTGGTAAAGATTTTCTTTTCAATTACATTTTTGATCTTTTCGTAAGAATCCCACCGAGGACTCTTACCGCCATTGTTGGCTTTGTAGCGCAACGTGAAATTGGTTACCTCAGCCCTGAAATCTTTAGGATTGGCAATTCCGGCAGGTTTTTCAATTTTCTCGAGTTCTTCATTGAGCATGCTGCGGTCCAGTATTTCACCTGAGTCAGGATCACGATAATCGTTATTCTGTATCCAGTAATCAGCATAGATCACATACTTCTCAAAAATATTCTGTCCGTAAGTGCTGTACGATTCTATATATGCTTTTTGAATTTCATCAGCGATGAATTCAGCATACTTGCTGGCCAGTATGGATTTGATAATATTGAGGTACTTTTCTTCGGTTTCCTTATCCAGTTCCAGTTTGATCACTTCCTGTTCAAGGACATACAGCAAATGTACCGGGTTGGCCGCCAGTTCTTCATTATCAAAATTGAATACTTTGGATAAGACTTTAAACGCAAAACGGGTAGAAACCCCCTGCATGCCTTCGTTGATACCGGCATCATCCCGGTATTCCTGAATTGATTTGGCGTTAGGATCTGTCTCCTTGAGCGTCTCACCATTGTAAACCCTCATTTTGGAGAAAAGGCTGGAATTTTCGGGCACCTTAAGGCGGGTCATCACCGAAAACTGGGCCAGCAGATCCAGTGTCTTAGGTGCACAGGGTGCTTTATCCAGTGAACTCTCCCTGATCAGCTTCTGGTAAATTTTTTCTTCCTCATCCACCCTCAGGCAGTAAGGCACCTGTACCTTGTAAATACGATCTAAAAACGCCTCATTTTTTTTGTCGTTGGCAAATTTTGCCCATTCTGATTCATTGGAATGCGCTAGTATGATACCGTCAAAAGGTATAGCACCAATAGGCTCAGTACCCTTGTAGTTATTTTCCTGCGTAGCGGTAAGTAGTGGGTTAAGGACTTTAATAGGCGCTTTGAACATTTCTACAAACTCCAGTACACCCTGGTTGGCCAGACATAAACCACCGGTGTAGGAGTACGCATCCGGATCGCTTTGCTGAAACTCTGCAAGCTTACGGATATCAACTTTTCCTACCAGCGTGGAAATATCCTGGTTATTCTCGTCACCGGGTTCGGTCTTAGCTACTGAAATCTGGTTTTGTACAGAAGGGTAAAGTTTGACAACCTTAAACTTATTCACATCACCATCAAACTCTCTGAGCCTTTTGGCAGCCCATGGGCTCATACAGGCCGGTAAATAGCGCACAGGAATGTTGTATTCCTCCTCCAATTCCTTCTTATAATCAGCAAACAGACCCAGAGGACTTTCATAAACCGGACTGATTTCATCACCTGCCTTAAGTGCATAAATAGGGTTTACCTGTATAAGTTGTTTGAGTTTTTCGGCAAGAGAACTCTTACCGCCCCCTACAGGCCCCATGAGGTAAAGAATCTGTTTTTTCTCCTCCAGGCCCTGTGCAGAATAGCGGAAGAAAGAAACTATCTGCTCAATGGTGTCCTCCATTCCATAAAATTCCCTGAATGCAGGATAGACTTTAATTACTTTGTTGGAAAAAATCCTGCTCAGTTTAGGGTCATTCCTGGTATCTATGAGTTCAGGTTCACCAATAGCTGAAAGAATCCGCTCTGCAGGTTTTGCATAAAAAGCAGGATCTTTTTTACACTCCTTGAGATATTCTGAAACGCTCATCTCATTAAAGGAGGTACTATAATTCGTCTTGATTTTATCTAATACACTCATAATATCAATGATTTCTTAATTTCAGGAAAAGGGAAACGCGGCACGTTTTACCACGTGGGAAAGAAGAAAGGGGTCTAATGAAATAAGCAATAGCACACTAAATTAGTTCATCATTTTGTGTCTGCCCATTTCATTACTTAACGAAAAATTAACCAATAATGTATAATATAGAAAGTCTGCCAGAGACAAAAACTTAAATATGACAGCCTGATTAATTTTCATCAAACCATTTAATATACTACAATATTTTTATAAAAACTACTAATATTTAAAGCCATATCATGCAATGATAACTTACTGAAGTAAAATCGTTTTTTTATTTATGTACCAATCCAATTATCAAATGAACCGAACAGCAATAGTAACCGGCGCCGCCGGAAATATGGGGAAGGCCCTGGTGGCCAGACTTTTAGAGGAAAATTATAAAGTCATAGGCACTGCTCTGTCAGGAGAATCTTGTGGCGAGCATGAAAAACACCCTCAATTCTCAAAATTTGAAATTGATGTCACCAATCCTGAGGCTGTAGAGGGTTTCATTATGCAGGCTACTGATATTCTAAGCGAAATAAATTTTGCAGCACTCCTGGTGGGAGGCTTCGATATGAATAGCTTTGAAAACACCAGCCTTGATGAAATTCATAAAATGTTCAAACTAAATTTTGAATCCGCATTTGTCTGCTCGCAGGCACTTTTCAGACAAATGAAAAAGCAGCCCAGTGGTGGTAAAATAGTGATGATTGGTGCTAAACCTGCTATTGAAAAAGGCGCATCTAGTGGTATGACTGCCTATGCACTTTCTAAAAGCCTTATTTTTAAACTGGCTGAAAATATCAATGCAGAAGGAGCCGAATTTGGTATCAACGCTTCTGTAGTGGTGCCAAGTGTGCTGGACACACCACCAAACCGAAATGCTATGCCTGATGCTGACTTCAGCAAGTGGGTTAAACCGGAGGATATTGCAGAAGTAATGGCTTTTATTGCCAGCGATGCTTCATCTTCCCTCCGAGAGTCAGTTTACAAGACTTACGCCGATGTATGATTAGTAAGTAATCAAAGCGTTGACCGGATAGCCGGTCAGCCTTTCCCTGCCCTTGAGGAAGGATAATTCCAGCAGAAAAGATACCTGTACGATGTTGCCCTGCAGTTTTTCAATAAGCTTACAGGCTGCTGCTGCAGTACCACCAGTGGCCAGCAGGTCATCGTGCAACAAAACATGCTCGCCCGGCCTAATGGCATCTCGGTGTATTTCAAGGCTGTCCGTTCCGTATTCAAGTTCATAGCTTTCTGATAGTGTAGCATGAGGCAGTTTTCCTGGCTTACGCACCGGCACAAAACCAGCACCTAACCGGCTGGCCAGTAGCGATCCAAAAAGAAAACCTCGGGACTCTATCCCCACTACCTTGTCTATTTTGTATTCTTTTGCCAACTCAAATAAGCATTCTCCTGCAGTACGAAATGCTTCCGGATCCTGTAGAAGCGGTGTGAGATCTTTAAAAAGTATGCCTTTTTTAGGAAAATCAGGAATATCTCTCACAAATTTCTCCAAAGCTTGCTGGGTCATTTTAAAAGGGTCTTTTTTGGTGTAGCCTTAGCACTTTGCATATTACAAAAAATATATCCCCCTTGCCAAGGTCTTGGCTTAGTCTGTGTATTTTCCACAAGAGTAATAAAACTTAGGTTTAAACGCCTTTTTGTAAAATTGTACTATTTACATTTGTTTGTATAAATATTTTCACAAAATAACAAGGGGGACTATGATAAGTCAAACAGAAGCGGCGAAGAAGAAGAGTATCTATGATAATGCCAAGAATCACTTCCTAGGCAACTTTCCCAAGCAGTTGCCTATAGAGCAGGCGTATGTTCATATAGGCATGTACCTTGGATGGATCATTGAGCAGGAATTGTACTCTACCTACTTCGAGGATGAAGCGGATACTCAAATCTTTCGCTTCTCTAAGAGACAGATAAGTTGCACTATTCTGGCCGAAATCTGGGATGGCTATCTCGGTCACGAGCTTTTCAGTGAAGAAGGCAACTTATTCACCTACTATTATTATGGTGGTGGGATTTACCACAAAGATTACGAGTCAATTCTTGCCCAGGATCTGCCTTCTATTTACCATGTAACTGACGAATGGGACACATATGAGAGAATGGCAAAGCAGATCAGCAAAAGATATGATGACTGGAAAAAGTTGATCAGTTAGGAGTCATATTTTTTTATATTTCAGCTTTATGGCTAATTTACCGGCCTTCAATAGTAAGATTGTAGCCAGTAAACACATCCGGTTTTGAGATACCTTGAACTCGTATTAGCCAAATTTAGTGAGTACGCATGGGGAACACCTCTACTTATCCTTTTACTGGGAGGTGGGTTGTTTTTCATGCTGTATTCCAAATTCCTGCCCTTTCGTTACTTAAAGCACTCTATTGACGTACTAAGAGGAAAGTATGATGATCCCAATGAACCAGGGGATATCAGCCATTTTGAAGCACTTTCCAGTGCCTTGGCTGCTACAGTTGGGATGGGAAATATCGGTGGAGTAGCGGTAGCCATCACCATGGGTGGTCCGGGAGCTTTGTTCTGGATGTGGGTAAGTGCTTTCCTGGGAATGGCGACCAAGTTTTTTACCTGCTCTTTAGCCATCATGTACCGTGGTAAAGATAGTGCGGGAAGGATTCAGGGTGGGCCCATGTATGTAATTGAAGAAGGACTAGGAAAAAAGTGGAAACCACTTGCTGTTTTTTTTGCTGTAGCAGGACTTTTTGGACCGCTTCCGGTATTTCAGGCAAATCAGCTGACGCAGATTTTTAGAGATGTCGTGTTAATTCCCAATAACATCATCAGTGCTGAATCTTTTACTGTTAACCTGCTTTCAGGGATAGTAATCGCAATAATGGTAGCCATTGTCATATTCGGAGGGATAAAAAGAATCGCTAGAGTAGCCAGTAAAATGGTTCCCTCGATGGTGGTGGTGTACGTTATTTCAGTTCTTTACATCATTTTTACTAATCTTGAGCAGGTACCCGAAAGTTTTGCGCTTATCTTCACTGATGCCTTCTCCGGTAAAGCCGTATTGGGTGGTTCCCTGGGTGCAGTGATTGTTATTGGAGCCAGAAGAGCAGCATTTTCTAATGAAGCAGGGATCGGAACCGCTCCCCTTGCACATGGTGCGGCAAAAACCAACGAACCCATCAGAGAAGGGCTGGTTGCCATGCTGGGACCTGCGATAGATACACTGATCGTGTGTACGATGACTGCATTGGCTATTTTGATTACCGACGTATGGAGAACTACTGATGCCGATGGCGTTACACTAACCGTGAGAGCTTTCAATCTGGCGCTACCCTACAATAATCTGGGGGGTTATCTGTTGGTAATCAGTGTACTTACTTTTTCACTTTCCTCCTTATTTACACTTTCCTATTACGGTACCAAATGTTTCTCATACCTGGTCGGGGCACATCGTGCACATTATTTCAATTACTTCTACATTCTATCTATTATCGTTGGTTCTGTAGCCTCTATTTCAGCCGTTATTAATTTAGTAGATGGGATGTACGCCATGATGGCGATCCCAACGATGACCTCTGCCATACTGCTGGCTCCCAAGGTAAAAGCTGCAGCCAGAAAATACTTCGAAAACCTGGAAAAACCCTCAGAAAAAAAAGTAGTAAACTAAAGGTTTTTTAGAAATTCCGTAAATTTTTCACTGTCATAGCTGGCCATACCTTCATTTTTGTACACTAACTTGCCCTCTCGGTTGATGACAAAAGTGGCAGGGATAGATTGATGGCGAAGAACTGCCGGAATGCCTACAGTTGGAAAAACAATTGGAAAAGTAAAGCCCTTTTTCTGTACAAAACGTATGGCTTTTTCATGTTCATCATCCACTGATATCATTAGAAAAACAATATCATCACGGTATTCAAGCTTTTTATAAAGTTCATGAATGCCTGGCATTTCAGCAACACAGGGAGGACACCAGGTAGCCCAGAAATTGATGAATATGGTTTTCCCTTCAAACTCGCTGGCATTTATGGTAACCTCATCAGCAGTTTGCAGTGTAAAGTTCAGGCTGGCTTCTTCTGCTATATTTTGCTGCGCTACCTTTGGGTTAAAAATACCGGTAGCCAAGATACCTCTCTGGAAAAACCCGAATACTTCAGCCTGCCAACCTCCGGCATAAATAATCCCTACTCCCAACAGCAGTATTATCCAGTCTATATTTTTTCTTAATTTCTTCGCTAGCATTGCTATTGTAATTTTCAACTGATTAACATACCGGAAAATGCGCTCATCATCAGTAGTAATTGACTAATTTAGCTGTCAAAAAAATACCTTGTGATACGTTACATTTTTATCTCTGCCGGCTTACTTGTTACGTTCCTTACTTCAAACTTGTTCGCTGATACACCTGCTAATTACCAGATAATCGATGCGCTACATTACACCTTTCAGGTTGAAATAAATGATCAGAACAATCGTATCAAGGGTCATACATCCTTACTTTTCAGGGTAAAAAATCTTTCCCTGGACTCCGTTTACCTGGACCTGACGGCTGTCAGAACTGATGGCAAAGGAATGAAGGTCTCTTCAGTAAGGCTAAATGAGCTGCCGGTACGCTTTCAACATACCTCAGAGCGCTTGAGCATTTATTTTGACGAACCGCTTCAACCCGATTATACCGCTAGTTTGCATATTGAATACCAGGGTACTCCCGTGGATGGACTGATTATTTCAGAAAATGAATACAGTGAACGTACTTTCTTCGGAGATAACTGGCCAAACCGTGCCAGACACTGGCTGGCAGTAGTTGATCACCCCTCTGATAAAGCTACCTGCGAGTTTCTCATCACTGCTCCTCAGCATTATAAAGTTATTGCGAATGGTACGCTGAGGGAAGAAAGTCTGCTAAGCTACGATAATGCACAGCAGAAGAAGCTTACCCATTGGGTGATGTCTGAACCCATTCCAACCAAGGTAATGGTTTTTGGTGCAGCAAGATTTGCTGTCCTATATGACCAGGAAGTAGCAGGAGTTCCTATTCAGCACTGGGTATATGCTGATAACCGAGAGAACGGTTTCAAGGACTTTGATCCTACTGCTAATGTACTTCAATTCTTCATTCAAAAAATCGGTGATTATCCCTACCAAAAGCTGGCAAATGTAGAATCAAAGACTAAATATGGAGGAATGGAAAATGCCACAAACATTTTTTACAATGAACTGGCTGTAGACGGAAAACAAAATATTGAAGGTTTAATTGCACACGAAATTGCCCATCAATGGTTTGGAAATTCAGTATCAGAAAAAGACTGGCCACATATCTGGCTATCTGAGGGATTTGCTACCTACCTTTCCCATGCCTATATGGAACATACCTATGGTACGGATAGCATGCTTAGCCTGCTGCAAGCCGATAAATACAGAGTATTTTCTTACTATAATAAAGCGCCGGAATCCGCAGTGGTGGACACCAAGGAAACTAACCTTTTCCGTTTTTTAAATGCAAATTCTTATCAGAAGGGATCATGGGTATTACATATGCTTAGGCAAAAACTGGGTGATGATATTTTCTGGAAAGGTTTAAGGACATTTTACAAGCAATACTGTCATGCTAATGCCAATACTGAGGATTTTAAGAAGGTCATGGAGAAAGTTAGCGGTCAGTCGCTGGATAGCTTTTTTGAAGAATGGCTCTATAGTCCTGGCCACCCGGTTCTGAAAGGAACCTGGAAATATTCATCACTGGGCAAAAAACTCCGCATAGAGCTTCAACAATACCAGGAAAACCAGCATCTGTATCATTTACCCATTGAGATTGGCGTTTATTATAGTACATCTTCAGAGCCGGAAATTATATCAATTTCTCTGGACGAAAAAGTGGAGGATATAACAGTCAAAATCAAAGAAAACCCTGTGAAAGTTGTCATTGATCCAAACGTCAGATTATTAATTGACTCTCATTTTACCAACAGGTAAAAGAACCCCCACATACAAAGAGATGCAAATAATGTATTGAAAAAATTTACTGTATGATTATTCATAAAGCCTCTCTTTTGCAATAATGCGCCCAATACTGAATCAGTAAGGTTTCCAGAGAAGCCAGACAAAGTGATGAGCAGCCACACAAGTAGCGCTTGTTCGCTATAAAAAATGGGATAAAGTAATGCTATCAGGGCACTCCCCATCAATCCACTGATACTACCCTCCCAACTGATAACACCATCCTCTCCCCTTACTCCCTTTTTCAAACTGACGATATTGAAGAACCTTTTCCCCTTGACATTTCCTACCTCGGATGAAATAGTATCTGACAAAGCGGCTGCAAAGCAGGCAAGCATCATGATAGTATATAGTTGATCATGACCTGGCAATGTCCAGGCAACAAGCGCTAGGATAGCTGGCACTCCTGCATTGGCTAATACATTTTCATAACTTCTTTTACCTTCATTAGCCTCGGCCAACTTGAGTGCTGTTTTTGCCTTTTTTTCCCAACTGCTAGCCAGGGTTCCGAAAGCAAAAAATACCCCTATCGCCAGTAAACCTATCCACCCAAAAGCCAGCATCAGTAAACATGTGAGCATTATACCGATAATAGCACCAACCATGGTAATTTTCCTGGTGATTAAGCTTGCTAAACCCAGAGCAAACGCAACACTTAGATAAACAAGGCTTTCGTCGGGAAATTTAATAGACCCGTTCATTAGAAAAAGATGCATATAATAAGCAGAAAGGCTGGCACTCAACGGGACTACAAAGTTATCATCTATCGTTCCAGGTACTGACTCCCAAATAGCAGAAAATACTACAGCAATGCCGATTACCGTTTGCCAGTGGTTCCAGTCATAGTCCATTCTAAGATCATCCGGGAGCAGCACCAGCAGCAGTGCAGTCAGCATAAATGCAAAGCAGACAAATGCCAAAAATCCTTCCCAGCTTTTCTGCTTATTCCAGGGTAATAAGGTTTTTCCAAATTTTCTTCCCAGTAGGTTGGCAAAACCATCACCAAACGCCAAAGCTCCCCAGCCAATCACCAGGAATATTTGCTGATGCTGAAAAAGCAAGCTGATAAAAAATAGTATTGCAGGGTAGATGATCAGACCAGGAGAGAAGCCAATAAGATGCTCAGATGTTCTTTCCAGGCTTCGCCCAGAGATGCGGGGCAGCAAGAAGATATTAAATAACAAAGCTGAGAAGCAGGTAATACTAATTACCCAGGGCGGCACATGCCCAATCAGTAATGCAAACACGATCATACTGATGTGAACGGTCTTTCTTTTGTTTTCCAATAAAAGCAAAATTGAAGTTTGCGATACGTGCTAAATACTACACCTCAGTGAAAGTATAAAAAAATGCAGAAAAGCTTACATCAGATTTATAAAGGTAAAATTTATTTGAATAATGCAATTATATATTAGAATTTTGTAAAAAATATCATTAAACAGTATGATACTATTTTCAAAAACAAGCTTTTCTTACTTATTACCAGTTTTTGCTTTTTCTACTGTTGTATTTTCTTCCTGTAAGGATGAAGATCTAGTGGCAGTAGGTGAACCATCACAGGTCTATTTTGAAGTAGATCATGGCAGGAGTGATGAGGGTAGTGGAATGCTTAGGATCAATATCATGATGGATAAGCCCCAAAATGTTCCTACTTATATTAACTTCAAAGTGGAAGGTAATGCCAGTGCTGGGATGTTATCTTCATCTGGCTCTGACTATGAACTCATCACTGAATCACCGGCAGTCATTGCCAAAGGTCAAACCAGCACTTCTATAGAATTACTGATACATGAAGATGAGGATTTTGAGCAGCAACTTGAGAATATTATTTTCAGGATAGATGCAGTACTTGAAGGAAATGCCATCTTGAGCGATAACTTTCAGCAGCGGACACATGTTCATGAGATCATTGAGAACGACTATCTTATGTTCCTGGAATGGGAATCCGATCAGGAGGAAGACGAAGTAGACCTGAACATGTACATTGAGTTGCCAAACAAGGAACTGATTTCAGCGGATAACCCACAGGGCTTTGAAGAAATCACCATAACCAATACCAGGAGCCTGCAACAGTACTTTGTAGATATCTGGTACCATAAAGGTAGCGCTAATGTAGCGTATCAGCTTAAGTGCTTAAAAGCTGGGGAGAAAGAGAAACAAGTACTGGTCAGTGGTAGGTTTAATCCGGGATTATCCAGCAAATCTGACAATAACAGTAACCCGGAGGCAATTCAAAATTACCTGATGATTAAAGAAGGTAAGGAACTCAGAATCTACTGATTAATTTTTACTTTGAGTAAATATTAGGGGGCTGCTTTTGCCCCCTATTCCTTTTGTCATGATATAAAATTATCCACTTCAGCATAGGCAGCAATCAGTTTTTCCTCTCCCTCTTTGCCAGTTGTATAGTTTCCATGTTCCATTCCCAGTATACCATCATATCCCTTTTCATGGATATACTTAAATACATTTTTGTAGTTGATTTCACCGGTAGTAGGCTCCTTTCTACCCGGCTCATCACCAATTTGTATATAGGCTATTTCGCTCCAGGTACGCTCCATATTGGTAATTAACCTGCCTTCATTTTTTTGCATATGGTAAATATCATACAGGATCTTACAGGATGGACTGTTGACACCTTTACAAATCATGTAGGTCTGGTCGGAGTAACGAAGAAACAGATCAGGAGAGTCGCTCAGCGGCTCTAATACCATTACGAGTCCATGAGGTTCCAGGATTTCAGCTCCTCTTCTCAGCGCTTCAATTACATTAGCAGTCTGTATCCCCAAAGGTAGATTTCTCTCATAGTTGCCGGGCACTACGGTCATCCACTTGGCATTAACCCTTTTGGCGACATCTACTGCACGACGGCAGCCATCCAAAAAAATATTGACATATTCTTCATTACCGGCAGCCAGTGTATTTGCACCATTTCCGCCTTTGTCCACCACAAAAACGCCCATCTGCATGTTCTGCTTCTCGAGTTCATTTCCAATCTTCTCCTGCATGCTTACATCACGCCTCATCATACCATTGTCTTCCAGGGCGGTAAACCCCACCTCGGCCATAAACCTGATCTGGTCAATTGGATCATCACCGGCATGGTGTTTAAACATGCCAAAATGAGGTGCATATTTCAGATTGAAATCGTATTTTTCAACTGCAGACTTTAAAGGTGAGGCAAAAACAGCAGCTGATGTACTAAGGGCTGCTCCACTTAGTGCCATTCCTGATTTTACAAAATCTCTTCTTTTCATAGGTTGTGTTAAGTAATTTTGTCAAGGATAGTATTATCCCTTTAAAGATAGTTTTTTTTTACTAAAATGGTAAGGAACGCTTGGCAGGTAGATTATTTCTTCATTTCAATAAACTTTATACCAAATAAGATTAAATTTTACAAATCAATAACAATAGAACTCATTTACCATTAATTAAATGTAATTCAATAAATTCTATCTGATTTTTTTATAAGTACATTTTTGATTTTTTAACACTGGACAATATGAGACGATTAGAAAATAAAGTAGCCATCGTTACAGGTGGTGCTACCGGAATAGGAGAAGCTATCAGCAAAAAGTTCACAAAGGAGGGTGCAAAGGTAATGATTGCCGGAACTGATAAAGACCCTGTTGAAAAAGTCTGCAACGCAATCAACGAAGCCGGCGGCACTGCTGTATTTTTCAAAGGTGATATCTCTCAGGCTGATGACGCTAAGCAATGCATCAAGCAAACTACTGAAGAATTTGGTCACATTGATATCCTTATCAATAATGCCGGAGTCTTTCCGGAAATAGATGAAACCCAGGATTATGACGATGCTATTTTTGACAACCTTATCAAAAATAACATCCGCTCAGCCTATATCATGACTAAATATACACTACCGGAGCTTCAGAAGACGCAAGGTGTCATCATTTCTGCGGGTTCTGAGGCTGGCCGATTGGGTATTGCCAAAAACACACCTTATGGTGGTACCAAAGGTTTTATGCACGCATTTATGAAAGGCGTGGCGGTAGAACAGGCAGCACATGGCGTTCGGGCGAATTGTGTATGCCCGGGGGCAGTGGATACCGCATGGACGCATAAAGAAAGCAGCGAAATGGATGAAGAAATGGAGCAAATGCTCAAAGGAGCTACACCGATGGGAAGACGGGGTACTCCTGAAGAAATGGCCAACGTCTACCTTTTCCTGGCCTCCGATGAGGCATCGTTTATCACTGGAGGCCTATACTTTGTAGATGGTGGGATTACCGTTTCCAAAGGACCAATTGGCGAGAAAGCACATAAATCTTTTAAAAATGCACCCAAAGGAGAGCTTGACCTTGAGTTTTCACATGCAGGCGCTACAGATACCCGTTGAGCAAATCACCTTGGGGCAAGCCTAAAGGCATTGTCAAAGGGTTGGTTTCTGACTTATACATACGCAGTAAGACATGGGAATCAGACCCTTAGAAAATAAAAAAAACCACCCGAATTCGGGTGGTTTTCAATTTAAATGAAACCAGAAATTAATTTTTGTTCATCTTAATCTGGTAGGACTCGGCCAGTTTCACGGCTTCGTAAGCGTTCACCACACCCCCAGTGCGGCTTAGCGACTCAAAGTTCACAAGCTTTTCTGCATCGCCGGGACGGGTTACTTTCATTTTGCCCAGTTTCACAGTAGAGTCCAGAATAATCTCTTTTATTTGTTTTACATCCAGGTCAGGATAGTAGGACATGATCATAGCAGCTACACCCGCAGTCACTGGTGAAGCCATGCTGGTACCGCTCAGGTTTTCGTACTGCTGGTTGGGAGTAGTAGAATACAGATCTACACCAGGGGCGAAAACATCCACCGAATTCTTGCCATAATTAGAAAATTCAGCTACAAACTCGGCATCGCCTTTCCAAGATGAGGCGCCAACTTCTATCCAGTTTGTAGCTTCTTTTTTAGAATCAAAGAAATTACGATTAGGGTAATTCGGGGTCTCGTCTATATCTTCGCTACTGTTACCTGCAGCATGAACGAGCAATACTCCTTTAGACTCCGCGTAACGTACTGCCTTATCAACTGCCTCCTTTTGCGGTGAGTAAGACTTCCCGAAACTCATATTAATCACTTTGGCACCATTATCAACCGCGTAGTAGATAGCATTGGCGATGTCTTTGTCTCTTTCATCACCATTAGGCACCGCACGAATCGCCATAATTGCTACATTTTCAGCAATTCCTTCCATTCCTACAGTGTTATTCCGGTTAGCAGCAATAATACCAGCCACATGGGTACCGTGACGAGAGTCAGGGCCATTTACATCATTATTGCCGTAGTACCTTTCATTGATGTCCTCATAATTGTCTCCTACAATAGAGCGGGGATCAAAATCAGGATTATAACCGTACTCCAGGGCGCTGCTGTAATATTCATTGTACTCTTCAAACTGATCTTTGCTGAAGCCCATTGAGAGAGCATATTCCATAATGGAAACCGAGGTCTGTACTACCTCATCATCAGTCTCAATCTCTTCTAACTGATCAGCAGTGACTTCTTCCACATCCAGGTAGGCTTCCAGCAGTTTAGAGGACCTCATATAGCTTTTAGCAAAAAACTGGAAACCAGAGAACTGCTGCTCCATTTCGGCACGCTTCTTTTCATATTCGTCCATAATATGGACATAATATTCTTTCTCCTTTTTGGGAATATCATCCAGGGATACGCCTTCGTATTTCTTTTTCAGCCTGACATATTCGCGGGTCAGTTCGTATGTATCTTGGTTTACGTGTGAGCCGTCTGCCCCCCCTATAAAATTCCATCCGTGCACATCATCTATATAGCCGTTATTATCATCATCTTTACCGTTACCGGGAATTTCATCTTCGTTCACCCAGATTTTTCCCTCAAGATCTTCATGGGCTATATCCACACCTGAGTCAATTACAGCAACGATTATTTTTTCAGATTTACGTCCTTTCAAAAGCTGATAGGCTTTTTCAGTACTGACCCCCTGCACATACTCCCCGGCATCAAGGTTGAACCAGTTGGCAGGAGCGGTTTTAGCGGAATCTATCGGTGGATCAGTAGCCTGCGCCAGCAGGGTAGAAAAACTGAAAACAAATACTAAAATTAAACTTTTAATCTTCATTCGGCTCATTGTTAAGTAAAGCTCTAAAATAAGTAAAAATATTCGTCAAATTTTGCAGCATTGAAATTTTTGGGGCTAAGTATGAGTTTTTGATACTAGCTTTACAATTTCAGATTTTAGCTGAATTTAAATGACAACACATGACTAACACAAAAAAGTCTAATAACTTATCCATTTATAGCATATTTTTTTTATTGCTGACTGGCATTTTGCCGGCAATGGCGCAGGAGCAGACCTACCAGGATGTCAGAGAAGCCCTTTTTGCATCGGGCCGCCTGATCGGTGATACCGGGCCGCAGAGTATCAACTGGATAGAGGATGGCGACCGCTTTTCCTTCATAGAAAGCACAGAAAGTGGTAACCAGCTCATTAAAGTTTATGATCCCCGAGGAGGAGAGGCTGAAGTGGTGTTTAACTCCCAGGGTTTGACCTTTCCCGGTACTGATGAACCATTTAAGTACCGCTCCTTTCAATGGACCAAAGATGCTAAGTATCTGCTTTTCCAAACGCGCTTTCGCCCTATCTGGCGCAATTCAGGAGTCTCGGATTATTATTATTATTCAGTAGACAATAAAAGTCTGGAACTGGTGGCCGATGATGCCTTTACTGCAGAGGTATCTCCGGATGGCAGTAAGGTCGGCTATGGCAAGGAGGGCAACCTCTATGTCTATGATTTTGCCAGCGATACCGATACACAGTTGACATTTGACGCCCGGGAAAAGGTCTACAACGGGCGTTTTGGCTGGGCTTACGAAGAAGAATTCGGGTTGGTACAGGCGTGGAAGTGGTCGCCTGACAGCCGCTACATCGCTTACTGGCAGTCTGATGAAACGCAGGTGCCTATTTACCAGATTTCTGATTACCAGTCTCAGCACCCCGAATACCAGAAAATTCCCTACCCCAAAGTAGGCGATACCAATCCCGGAGTGAAAATTGGCGTGCTGGACCTGCAGGACAACAGCCAGCAATGGATGGATGTGGAGCTTGACGGTGGCTACATTCCTCGGATTTACTGGACATCTGTACCGGGTCAACTGGCGGTAGTACACCTCAACCGGGCCCAGACGCATCTTAAACTCTTTTTCAGTGAAGCAACCAGTGGCAGTGCCAGACTTGTCATGGAAGAAACTTCTGATGCCTGGATTGATGTATTTGATTTCTTCGCGGGCATCATGGATCTTTTCTTCTTTCCGGAGGACACTGAAGAGTTCTTCTGGATTTCAGATCGTGATGGCTGGAGTCATATCTACCGCTATGGTTATGACGGCAAGCTGAAAAATCAGGTGACGCAAGGAGAATGGGAAGTAGTGATCGTACATGCGGTGGATGCTAAAAACAATACAATCTACTATTCTTCTACGGAGGATTCACCGCTGGAAAGGCATCTTTATTCAGTGCGATATGACGGCTCCCGCAAAACCAAACTTACCGAAGTAGCGGGAAGGCACTATATCAATATGTCACCCAATGGCCGCTATTATATTGACAAGTACTCCAATGTAAATACGCCGGCCAGCATTAGTTTATACAGTAATAAAGGCAAACTTCTGGAGACCTTTGTAGATAACCAGGAAGTGGAGGATTACATCAGTAATCATTTTTACAGCCCCAGGGAGTTGTTCAGTTTTACCACTGAAGAAGGTGTGGAACTGGATGGGTATGTCATCAAGCCCCGGGACTTTGACGAAAATAAAGCTTATCCGATGGTTCTCAATATCTATGGAGGCCCCGGCGCCCAATCTGTCTACAATGAATTTGGCGTAAACGGCTGGGAGCAGTACCTGGCGCAGCAGGGTTATGTAATAGCCAGCGTCAATAACCGGGGCAGCGGTGGCTACGGCAGTGCGTTTGAAAAAGTGGTGTACAAAAACCTGGGGGTGCACGAAAGTGCTGACTTCGTGGCTACTGCCAATTACCTGGGCCAGCAGCCCTGGGTAGACGCGGCCAATATGGCTATCCGCGGACACAGCTACGGAGGTTACATGTCCAGCTTCACATCGGTGTATCGCCCCGGTATCTTCAAAGCGGCTATCGTGGGCGCCCCGGTTACCGACTGGCGATTGTATGACAGCATTTATGCTGAGCGTTATATGGGTTTGCTGGAAGACAATGAGGAGAATTATTTCAAAAGCTCGGCTACTGCCCATGCGCAAAACCTGCAGGCTGAAATGTTTATTGCACACTCCATGATGGATGAGAATGTACATGCGCAAAATACCTTTCAGTTTGTCAAAGCCCTGATTGATGCTGGTAAAGACCATGAACTGCGGATTTATCCTCCCGGAGCACATGGCGTAGCCTACAATGGGCAGAGTTATGTACTGCTGCACCAGCAGTATACCGACTTCCTGGACAAAAACTTAAAGCCCATACAGTAAACAGTGCTCTAAAAGCTACCAAGTCTACGATCTCCGGATATTCTCCGGAGATTTTTTTTGTTCATCCTGGTTCCACATGATCAAATTGCCGGTAAGCATGCCGATGATACTTGCCATGAGCCCGGGTAGCAGGCTGGGAATTTCTGCATCGGACATCTCAAAAAATATCCACACCATCATGCCGCCCACGATGGATAAAATGGCCCCCAGTTCGGTAGCCTTTTTCCAATACAGGCCGGCCATAAGCGGTACAAACAGAGACACCAGGCTAAGGGACGACGACTGCGCCACCAGGTCGTAAATATTGGATTGTATGTTGGCCATGATAGTAGCTGCTACGGCAATCAGCACCACCGATATCCGCAGGTACTTAAGTAGATTGGCATCACTCTGGTCCTTGAGGTAAGGCCTGATCAGGTTTTCAGCCAGTATGGTGGCTGGTGCCAGTATGGCGCCACTGGTAGTACTCATGATGGCAGATAATAGCGCACCAAAAAAAAGAATCTGTATCCCGATGCTGGCATGCTGCAGAACTACTGTGGGCAGTACGAGTTGTGAATCGCTAACCTGGCCAACGATATCAGGGTATACCTGTAAAGCCGCCACGCCAATCATCAATGGAATAAAGCCGACCGTCAGATACATAAAAGCACCAATATACGAAGCCCTCACCGCGACCTTAGCACTTTTGGCAGACATTACCCGCTGAAAAACATCCTGTTGGGCAATAGAGCCCAAGCCTATGGTAATCCAGGCAGCAAAGTATTCTACCGAAGCTTCCAGGTTAGGTTCAGGCAGAAAACGGAAAAAGCCTTCCGGTGTATTGCTGATAACCTGCGCTATGCCCCCCGCCTCTTCAAACAGATCGGACGCCAGAAAGATCAGTCCTGCGACAATGATGATAGACTGCAGGAAATCGGTGATGGAAATAGCCCACATACCACCGATGTAGGTGTAGATCAAAACCACTACGGAGCCAATGATGATACCGACAGTCGTCGGGATACCGGCTACCACATTAAAAATGATCCCCAGGGCAACCAACTGGGCAGCAATCCAACCAAAGTATGACGGAACCATACACAAGCTACTGAGGATTTCGGTCCTTTTCCCAAAACGGTCCCGGTAAAAATCACAGAAAGTCAGGATGTTGCGTTTATAAAGCGGGCGGGCTACCAGTAGCCCAACGAGCAGCAGACAAAGCGCTGCACCGAAGGGGTCTTCAATGACTCCAATCAGCCCATGTTCTACGAATTCTGAAGAAGCGCCCAAGACTGTTTCAGAACCAAACCATGTAGCAAAGAGCGCAGAAGAAGCCAGCACCAGGGGCAATCTTCTCCCAGCCAGTACGAAATCACTGGACGATTTCACAAAACGAGAGGTAAATAAGCCGATCAGTAAGGTAATACCAATATAAATGATGATGGAAGTCAGCAGCAATGGTTCGTTGATTAAGCGTTAACCCAAATGGTATGTTGAAAATGTCGGTCAGGCGCAAATAAAATATTTTTTAGAAAGTAATCGGGCAATGCGGGAGTCATTTTTTTAAGAAAATGTACAGCAGTGCACAGCCAGTGTACGATAATGAACAGCACTGATGTTTAAAAATAGCGTTTAAACGCTAAGGAGGCAGTTTTTTGGTTTGGCACAGCGATTGGCTTATATATTATGAAAACAACATTAACCATTTGATAACCCAAAAATATTTATAGCCATGACAACATTAGCCCAAACCCTTAACCACTTATTGATTGACCGTGAAGACGCTGAAATCACCATCAGCACTGAAAACCCTGCAAGCAGAGAACAAATTCAGCGTACTTCGCAGCCCTTTTCTGAACTCAAGAATGGAAAGTTCAGGCGCTTGTTTGACCGCCACTACATCACCAGAAGGTAGTCTATCCTTCACTTCTTTAAACCGGCTCATGGCCGGTTTTTTTATTTTCAGGTCACAAAAATGATTGTTTGAAAGAGTCATTAATTTGATCTCAGCTTTTCGTGCATAAAGGAAAATACCTATTTTAGAGATTTCCAATCTAACCAAACCTACCGAAAGATGAGAAAAGGTTTACTACTGACTTTCATACTATCTTTACCCTTCATTTCCATGGCCCAGGACAGGATCACCGGCTATAATTTTGCCACCAGATCTGAAGTGATTGCCAAACACGGCATGGCAGCCACCAGTCAGCCACTGGCTACGCAGGTCGCGCTGGACATCCTCAAACAGGGTGGTAATGCCATAGATGCAGCCATTGCGGCAAACGCCACCATTGGGCTGATGGAGCCTACCGGAAACGGTATGGGCGGCGACCTTTTTGCGATTATCTGGGATGCAGAAAAGCAGGAACTGGTCGGGCTGAATGCCAGCGGCCGTTCTCCATACGACCTCACCCTGGATTATTTTCAAGAAAACGGCTACGAAAAGATCCCCTCACACGGCCCTCTGTCGGTATCCGTACCCGGATGTGTCAGCGGATGGTACAGCATGCATGACCGCTATGGCAGCCTGCCCATGACTAGCGTACTGCAGCCAGCCATTACTTATGCCCGCGAGGGATTTCCGGTGAGTGAGGTGATTGCCCATTACTGGCAGAGAGGCGCCAATTACCTCCAGCGCTTTGAAGGCTTCGCCGAAGTGTATATGCCCAATGGTAAAGCACCTCAGAAAGGAGAAATTTTCAAAAATCCCTACCTGGCCAATACCCTGGAAAAAATCGCCACCGATGGTAGAGATGCTTTTTACAAAGGAGATATCGCCCGTACCATCGCCAAATACATAAAAGAACAGGGCGGCTTCCTCTCCTACAAAGACCTGGCAGACCATACCGATACCTGGGTGACACCCATTTCCACCAACTACCGTGGGTACGATGTGTATGAGCTTCCTCCCAACGGACAAGGTACCGCTGCACTACAGATGCTCAATATCCTGGAGGGCTATGACCTGAGCAGCATGGGTTACAACAGCCCTGAATACGTACATACATTCCTGGAAGCCAAGAAACTGGCTTACGAAGACCGGGCTAAGTATTATGCCGACCCTGATTTCGTGAGTATTCCAATAGAAACACTGATTTCTAAAGATTATGCTGCAGAAAGGCGCAAGCTGATTGACGAAAACCAGGCTGCCCGCAGCTATGATGCCGGTGAGTTGAAAAACGGTGACACCATCTACCTCACTGTAGCCGATAAAGATGGCAATATGGTTTCGCTTATTCAGAGTAACTTCCGGGGAATGGGATCAGGCATGACACCTCCCGGACTAGGCTTTGTATTGCAGGACCGGGGAGAACTATTTAGCCTGGAAGAAGGGCACAATAATGTCTACGAACCGCATAAGCGTCCCTTTCATACAATCATTCCTGCATTTGTCATGAAAGACGGCAAGCCCTTCATGAGCTTCGGCCTGATGGGTGGCGGCATGCAGCCCCAGGGTCATGTGCAAATAGTAGTCAATATGATTGACTTTGGCATGAACCTGCAGGAAGCCGGAGATGCCCCGAGGATTCACCACAGCTCCGACTCTCAGCCTACCGGCGGGAAGATGACTGATGGTGGAGAAGTAAACCTGGAGTCAGGTTTTCCCGAAGAAACTATCCGAAAACTGATGCGCATGGGCCACACCATCGTACCGGCCATAGGTCCCTTCGGAGGCTACCAGGCCATCATGTACGATGCCGAGAATGGCGTGTACTACGGGGCCTCTGAATCCCGTAAAGACGGACAAGCTGCGGGATACTAGTCGGAAGCTTTATTCGCCGGCAGTCATTTTCTGCTCACGCTTCTCCTGATGATAGCGGTATTCAGCCGTGCGCTGTGCATGGCTGGATACTGTTATTTCATGACTGTTTTTGTGGGCATAAACTTTGGTGAATTCAGCTCCAAACAGGAATATCAATCCAGAATAGTTTACCCACAGCAAAATCAGAATGATAGAGCCAGCTGCACCAAAAGTAGAAGCAGGATCGGCCTTGCCAAAGTAAAGCCCCAGGGCAAATTTGCCAATAGTGAACAATACTGCCGTCACAAAAGCCCCAATCCACACGGTCCGCCAGGGTATGTTGACGTCTGGTAAAACCTTGTAGATCAGTGCAAAAAAGAGCGTGACTATACCAATAGAAAGCACAAAATTGGCCACATAAAACAGGTAAACCAAGGTATCCGAAAGCTGCTGCTGTACCCAGTCACTCACTGCCGACAAAGCAGCGGTGGCTATCAGCGAAATGATCAGCAAAAAACCAATGGCCAGCACGATTCCTAAAGAAAGCGCCCTGTCAAGCACTACCTTCAGGATTCCGGCACTGGGCTTGGGTTCCACATCCCATACCTTATTAAGCGACTGCTGAAGCTGGTAAAAAAGGCCAGTAGCACCAAACAGTAAGGTACCTATTCCGATCACGATGGCAAGCGTAGAGTTTCCCTGGTCACTGGCATTGGCAACCATGGTCTGCACCTGTTCTGCCGACTCCTCTCCTATCATACTTCCTATTTGGCCGGTAATCTGCCCCTGCACAGCCTCCTGCCCATAAAATATCCCTGCTACATTGACCACGATGATGATCAGGGCTGGAAGCGAAAAAATTGAATAATACGCTATTACGGCACTTTGCCGGAAAGCTTCATCATCCTGCCAGTTCAGATATGTTTCCTTCAAATAGGCAAATACGCCGTTTTTATTGTCAGACATAGCTTAGATTTGTTAGTTCAGATGGAAGACTGATGCTGTCTCTTGCATCATTGTCTCCACTGGTAAGATAACAATGGCACCGGCTAAAGGTTAGTTACTTTTTGGAATGAGGCGTAAAGTACAGATAGCATGAGTAATTTTTTAAACTTGACTAACAGATCACAATCATTTTTTAATAGTAAAAGGAGTCCGGTAAGTACCCGGTGTATTTTCAGTATTTCGGGCTTTTTGTGGCTGATTCTCTTCACTACATTTCCAGTAATGGGGCAGCAAACGGCTTTCCTTGAAGCCCGGAATGCCTACCAGTCAGGTGAGTATGCGCAGGCACTGGAAAAGCTACAGCCCCTGCTGTCCGATAAGCTAGAAGATGCAGATGTATTGCTGCTATCCGGTGATATCCATACTGCACTGGCAGTAAAAGACAGTTTCCAGCAAAACCATCTGAGGCAAGCAGTCCTGCATTATCATGAGGTACGTATCATGAGCCCTGAAGAAAGCCAGCAACAGTATGATGCGGCTATTGCTTTGGAAAAACTTTGGCAGCAGCTGATCAGTATGGCAAATGATTACCAGGCACAGCAAAAGTATCCTGAGGCACTTGCCATGCTGGACCATGCCAAAACCGTCCTTCCGGAAAAAAATAAAACCTACCTGCTTGCCGGCAAATTAGCTTTTGGTATCAAAGACTATGGCACAACAGCCGAAAACTTTAATTACCTGCTGGATTCGCTGCACTACGAGGGCGAACAACTACAGGAGGTACTCAATAGCCTGCTGGCATCTTCATTTCTCAGTAAGAATGTGGAGGATAGCGATGTCATGCAAACAGCACGGGAAGCTGAAAAAGACAGTATTAACGCTATAGAAGTAGAAATTGCCACGCTGATAGAGGAAGGTAATTTAACTGGGGCTGAAGCGGTAATATCATCATCCAGCGTAGCTAACCATCAGGCAGCAAAATACTTTTTTGACATTGCCCAGCGATTCAGGGCAACTCAGGATTTGGATAAGGCAAACCAATATTTACAGAAAACCCTGGAAGTACAGGAAGATCATGCCGATGCTCTTTTCCTGCTGGCCATGAACTTTCAGCGCATGGCCCAGGAAAAACTAAACGCTCAGGAGCAGGATCAGGCCCGTGGCTATCTGGAGCAGGGCATACAGCATCTGGACCAGCTCAAAAAGACACAGGCCGACTACCCTCTCCTGGACTATAGCAGGGCTACTCTGGCACAAACCCTGGAAGGGCTTTCATGATCGTTATTTGCCGGCTCTGAGCTTGTCAATTTCTTTGGCTACTTCCTCTGCTTCGGCCGTCTTCATATCGCCAGCCTTACGGTCACGCTGAGAAAGTGAATGCGCTTCAGCAAGCAGCTTTTTGTACTTATCCTGAAGCTTTTCCATTTCTGATTTTTTCTTAAATAGTCCGAACATATGAATCATCTGTTTTTCTTGATGGAATAATTATTTACTTATTAGTCTTCAGCTTATCACCTACAAAATCAACAAACTCCTTAAGATTTTGTCGGGAGCTGAAAACGGAACCTATTACCTGCAGATACTGCTTCAAACCCTGCTTTTGATCGCCGGTAATGGCAGGTTGACGATCACGACTGAGCGGAGGCTGCTCCCGTATCTGCTGTTCCCGAGGCTTGGCGGGCATTAATTTGTCCGCAATATCAAAGCTTTTTCGGGCTTTGTCTTTGTAGCCCAGCTTTTCTTCTACCAGCCCACGGTTATTGTATGCGATCGCGTCTTCCGGATCCAGTTCAATGGCTTTGGTGTAGTCATCTACCGAACCCTGGAAATCCTGCATGCGGTCTTTGATATAGGCACGACTGGAATAACGGTAAGGGTTATCAGGCTCAAGGCTCACCGCCTTGTCAAAATCCTGTAGCGCCGCCTGATTGTCACCGGATAAGTGAAGGGCTACGCCTCTTTCGCTGTAATATGTAGCATTATCAGGCACCAGGTTGATCAGGCTGTCAAAATCCTGGATGGATTCCTGGAAACGCTGCAATTTGAAATAGGCAAGCGCACGGCCGTAGATACTTAGCGTATGTTGCCGCTCCTGCTTGAGCGCTAGTTGAAACTGCTCTAGCGCTTCTTCATAATTTTCCTGGTCAAAGAGTTTTTTTCCTTGCCAATAGAATTTTTCTGCCGACATTGGGTTTGTTAAGTTTACAATAGAACCAGAAAGCAGTCCCAGAGTTTTTAATTAATCATGATGAATCTCAGAATCGGCGAATATAACGAACTAGAAGTAAGCAGGGAATCCCCGCATGGCATGTATTTACATTCGTCAAAGGGAGAAATCCTGATGCCAAAGCGCTTTGTGACTCCCGAGCTAAAGCCCGGTGATATGATCAGGGTGTTCGTCTATACCGACTCAGAAGACCGGCTGGTAGCGACCACCCAGACACCACGGGCGACTGCCGGTGAATTTGCCAGCCTGCGGGTAAAAGATTTGACTACCGTAGGCGCTTTCCTGGACTGGGGGCTGGACAAAGACCTGCTCCTGCCCTACCGTGAACAGCTGCATGCAGTTCATATTGATGATTTTGTGGTAGTGCACCTGATCACTGACCCCAAAACGGAACGAGTGATCGCTATTTCCAAAATACAGGCGTTTATCAGCAATGAGGCCGAGGATCTGCAGGAAATGCAGGAAGTAGAATTGATGGTCTATGACAAAACGCCCATGGGCTACAAAGTCCTCATCAACAGAAAATTCAATGGCCTGCTGTATAATAACGAGCTATTCGGAGAAATCAGCCTGGGCGATGTCAGAAATGGCTTTATCAAAAAAATAAGAGAAGACGGCAAAATTGATGTCAGCCTGCAGCAGCAGGGTGTGAAAGGAATGAAAGATGCCCGCAGCAGCCTGCTGGATGCGCTGCAATCGGCCGGGGGTTTCCTGCCCCTACACGACAAAAGCAGCCCTGAAGAAATCTACGATACCCTGGGCATGAGCAAGAAAAACTTTAAGAAGGCAGCCGGTAATCTCTACCGGGAGAAAAAGATAGAGATGAGTGAAGAGGGTATCAAATTAAGCTAAAGCTTAGCTCTCTGCTTGACCATGTATGGC
>CAZFFW010000011.1:0-63326 GCA_964518125.1 uncultured Porifericola sp. | reverse complement strand
CTGATAGTATCTCCGCCCTGAATCTCCAGCTCATGGTACTGTGTAGGCAGCATGGTACTACCACTTCCATCTGCTGTTGTATTCCAACTGGAAGCATTGGCCCAGTCTCCGCTGGCAACTACACTGTAAAGCCTGGGAAACAAAGCGGCAGGTTCTGCAGCAAGCCACTCTGTGGAAGCGGTGCTGATATTCACTGCGGTAGAACCAAAAGTATTGGTCAACGGATGTACAAAGCCGTTAGTAGCCTCGGCGGTAATGGAAGTTCCTTCATATACCCATGACAGATATGCTGCTTCATTTGCCTGTACGTCTGCATCGGCATAAGTGAAGCTCACTGCAGCATCCATACTGCTGATACCGTCCAGCGACACTGTAAAATAACGGTTGATGGCCCTGCCGGCATCCTGCAGCGTAAAGGCTGAGCTGCTATTGCCGCTTACACTACGCACGCCTATGCTTCCACTGCCTGTCAGGCTGACAGCATCTATGATAACAGGAGTATAATTACCGCTCACGCCCACCGGGAAAGTAAAGTCATAGCTGTCAGCCGTAGCATTTCCCTCTTTGATCACCAGGGGTCCGGCGGCAGTACCCGGGCTTTCGATCATACGGTTGATACCAAATTCGCCACTGACAGATGCAGCCGCTCCGAAGGTAAGCGCATCATTTGCCAGCCTGATATTACCATCGTTGCTCCAGTTCAAAGTACCGCTGATGCTTAGTAGTGTATCTACTAGCAGGCTGGTACCGGCGGCCTTGGCCAGGGTCACATTTTGCAGCAAAAGTCCGCTGTTTCCCGATATGGCCTGGTCAGCGCCGGTGTTGTTAAATGTAATGTTGCTGGCCGCGCTTATGGCCGTACTGCTGCCGCTATTGTTGACCAGGTTGCCTGATAATGTGAGGGCTCTGTTGCGCAGGTCAAGCGACCCATTAGTGATGGTAAGGTTACCCAGGATATCCAGTTGGGTTGTTTGATTTGTTTCTGCTTCAGGATCAAGGGCCAGAGTAGTATTATTTTCTACTGCTACATGATAGAAAGATTCAGAATCACTACCACTGTTGATCATATTAATTAACTGTGTGACACCTCCATCAAAAATTATGGATCCTGTACCGGCTACAAAAGCACTGTTACTATTCGGGTTTCTGCGCCAGTTACCTCTGAGCCTGATATTGTGGTTATTGGCATCCAGCACTGCGCCCGTCAGGATAGTGAGGTCGCCGTTTACGACTATATCTCCTGCCAGGGTTCTTGTTCCACTCTGTTCAACCGTCAGATCACCGTAAGCCTGTCCAGCCAGAGAGGCTACCACTTGTGCTGAAGTACTCTGATAACGTACATGGCTGCCTGTTTCCATCGTATATGTGCCAAAACCTGCCGGAAAACTATTGCTGCCTTCTACCCTTAACTCAGCTCCACTACTTAAAGTAAAGGTACTCCCCGCTCCACCATTGAAGGTGAAGCCGTTATCTTCCAGCATACCGCCTGTGGAAACCGTCAGGTTACCATTGAGATTGTAAGTGGCTCCCATAGTGTAATTAGCAGCACCAGCGATAACCAGATGATGGTATGTGGTTTGACCATCCGGCAATACTAGGTCAGCGGTAGCTGCAAACTCTACGGTCCCTCCTCCGGCACTTGTAAAGTCAAAACTAAGGGCAGGGATGGCAGGAGTCGTGCCTACGGTAAATCGTAATGTTCCATTTCCCTGTATTGTGCCAACAGAGCCTACATTGCTCAGCGTATCTACTTCGGAATTCAATATGGCTAAGCCTTGAATCGTAACACCTGCGGCATTAATCGTCCCTGCACCCGCTGCAGCAGGCACCGTAACGGTATGCCCCGCCTGAATCACTACCGGGTTGCTGATGCCCGGAGTGGCACTGGCAATCGGGCTTCCAGAAACATCTGTAGACCAGGTAGCGGCAAGGTCCCAGTCACCACTGGTTCGCGAATAGTAAATGTCCGGGTCCACAAAGCCGGTACCGGCAGTGAAGCGGTACCCGTCCAGGTTAGCGGAGGTGGTCAGTGTTATGGTATTCGTAGTACTGTTGATACTACCACTGTTTTGTGTCCAGCTGATTCCGTCAAAATAAGCGTCTACATAATCTCCTTCCGTACCGGACACGTCTGATTCATCATAGGTATAGGTATGGCTGAGAGACGGTGTGGCAGCAAAGCCACTGCTTGCTGCTATCCAGTAATAATCCAGGGCAGTGCCAACCGGTGCCAGAGGATCAGCCGAGGGGATGGCGTTAAGCCTGATTGTTCCGCTGCCACTACTGGCATGATTGGTTAGTTCCAGGCTGACCGGGGTGTAAACAGTATCCGCTGCTACTGCGCCAAGCGGGAAAAGGAAAACACCATCCGCATTATAGGTCCTTTCAATACCGAATGCTCCCTGAGCGCCGCTGCTGACGATCATCCGGGATGCACCAAATGAGGTGGCGGTAGATATGGTCGCACTCGCCGCCAGGCTCAAGCGGTTATTCTGTGTATTCAATAAACCCTCAGTGAGATTGAGGTCTCCATTAACAGTCATTTGGCTGGCGTTCAGGTTGACCCCGCTACTATTGTTGATGCGTATATCATCAAAACTAAGGGCATTCCCGCCAATAGATTGCGCGCTATTTCCGCTGAAGTGAACGGTATAGCTGTTCTGTTCCAGCAAGCCAGTCATATAGGTCCAGTCTCCTTCTACATAAATATCCGAAAGCAGACGAACACTCCCTGCTCCATTAGTGTGGTAAACGCCAACCCCATAAAAAGTGGGAGCCCCGCTGATCAGCTGAGGAGATGACTGCCCGCTAAGCCCTGACCCGTTAAAAGTAACAGTACTCGGCTCTCCTGCTTCAAAGCTTCCGGCGCTGACAGTAAAATTACCTCCGACCGAAAGGTCAACAGCATTGGTGCTCCTGTTGGTAGTATTGGCACGGTAAAGTCTAAAGGTTCCTCCGTTCAGGTTAATGGTAAGATCATTAAGTACAGTGATATGCTGTGCACCTCCCGGGGTACCTACTCTTTCGCTGAACGTATTGCCTTCTCCTATCTGCAGGTTCCAGAATGGTGCCGCTGAAGATATCCCCACATCATAACTGGCCAGCGTACTATTGCTGAGCACCCTTACTGTACCCCCGCTGACTGAGTGGCTAATGCCGGTGTTGATCCTGATGGCCTTACCGTCAGCAGTAGCATTTCTCCTGATGATTTCCAGCAAGCCTCCCGACATGCTAAAACTGCTTCCGCTACCGTATTCTATATTGAAATCAGCTTCGCTGTTATCGCCTATACTTTCTGTACTGCTCCGGTTGTTAGCCACCCTTACGATGCCTCCCGATTGGGTATACTGCAGCCGGGCAGAAGCGACTTCAGGCCTTACAGAACCACCTATGGTCAGTGTGCCACCCTCCACGATCAGTGCAGCAGTTGATGAGCTGTAGTAAATTTCGTTAATTTCTGTACCGCTGATATCATCCCCGATATTGACAGCGCCATTGCTAAGCCTTAGCTGACCAGCCAGTGTCAGGTTTCCGGAAGCCCCGCTGATTTCGGCCGCTGCACCCGCGTGGTTCACCCACAGACCAGCAGTTTCCGGGACGTTAAATGGTTCTCCTCCACTGCTCAGTACCAGGGTATGGGCACTGTTCAACACAAAGTTACCATTCTGAAGGATTAGTGCCTTACTAACCCCATTCGTTGGGGCACTAAGGCTGAAGCTGCTGGATGTTACCTCAAGCTGGGTATCAGTAGCATTTCCTTTGTTGACTATAAGCTGGTAAAATTCAGTAGTTCCTCCTGTTCCGCCGATGGTACTATTGTTATTGCCCTCAAAGCTTACGATGCAGTAGTTGGTGGCTGTGCTTGCCATATCCATCATCCCGTCATTGGTCAGGTTTCCGGCAATACTCAGGTGATGAATTACCGTACCGCCTCCACTGGCCAGCAGATTACCCTCGTTTACCACATGCCCGCTCACCTGAATACTTCTTCCAGCGCCTGCTTGCGTACGCAGCGTCGAACCTGATGCAATGCGCAGGCTATCCTGCACTACAATGTCTCCGGACGATTCGCTGCTGAACTGTGCAGTGACAGTTCCAGTAACCGATAGGTCTTCCAGTATTTCCAGGTCAATCGCCGGGAGGGTAGTAGTACCAGTGCCGGAAATAAGCAGATTGCGGTAGGTGGTGTGTGTTGCAGAAATGGTATAAGTACTGCTTCCACTAAATTCGACTGTGCCTCCGGAAGCCCCCAGAAAAGCGGAGAAGTTTCCATCAGGAAAAGGCGTGGCATCAGAGTCGCTGGTAACAATACGGAGTATACCTTCTCCGCTGAATGTACCCAGATTATGTCCGCTAGTAGCGTCACCAATCACCAGTATGCCATCTGCCTGAAGGTCCAGACTGGAGATCTGTGTGTTATTGCCACTGATGGTGATGGTATTGCCGTTGCCAATGACTACCGGACTGCTGAGGCCGGGTGTCGTAGTAGCGGCAGCCCCTCCCAAAGCAACTGTAGACCAGGAAGAAGCATCTTCCCAATTGCCGTCAGCACGACTGTAGTAGGTGACTACTGCACCCAGTTCCGATGTTTCAGCGGCGGTAAACTCTCCATCAAAGTAACTAACCATAGGAAAGCTGATAGTATTGCTGCTTTCATCAACCAGCGCTACATCGTTCAAATTGGTCCAGTTGCCTGAATCAAATCTCCCTGGCATATAGGCTGTTTCATCTCCTCTTCCGTCAGCATCCGCCTGGTCATAGGTGAATAAATAGCTGACTGTTCCCGTTCCCAGGCCACTATGGTTTACTATCCAATAGTAATCCAGCGCATAATCTGCGGCGTCTGATGTGTAGGGGTTTTCCGTATCAACGGGATTGATGCTGATGGTACCAGCTTCCGAAATACTGTGCAACTGAACAGTAGCCGGAGTATATTTTCCATTACTTCCGATGGGCCAGGTAAATGTAGCGGCAGTACTGTATGCTTTGCTGACGCCACTTGCGTTGATACCTGCGTTCAACTGGATCATGCTGCCACTATTAAAGGTGCCACTGACTGTGGATGCAGCCCCCAGGCTCAGGCCGTAAGTCCCTATATCCAGTATGCCATTACTCAGGGTCAGCGTACCGTTGAGAGATTGTGATGCCGTAAATGTTGCTCCCAGCGCGTCATTCAGTTCCAGATTCTGGAATATGCCATTGCCATTCCCTCCAATACTATGGACTGTACTACCGCCTGATAAAAGTATCCGGCCCGTACCCATGTGGGTTGCAGCGTTACTGAGGTTACCATTGACAGTAAAAGTATGGCCGTTATCTGAAAGAATACCACTGTTGAGGGCTACATTGCCAGAGGCAGTTAATGGACTGTGCAGGCTGAGGGTAGCATGCTGATCCAGTGCCATGGTCAGTGACCTGCTTCCGCTACCCGACCATTCTCCGCTTTGTGTAGTCTTATCCTGGCCTTCGTAGGCGATGGTATAAGCATTTCCTCCCTGTATCGTGCCTGTCATGATACCTTGTGTATCACTGCCTGTCCGGGTAATTACGGATCCGGTATTCATGCTAAGGTTAGTAGCCGTAGCAAAGGTGCTGCCTTCTAAAGTAAGGCTTTCCCTGACTGTTTCTGCGGTACTAAGGGTTTTGGTACCACTACCGGAGATGAGCAGGTTTGCATAGCCGGAAGAAACGGGCAGGCTTACCAATGCGTTTCCTGCACCATCATATTCAATTGTACTGCCCAGGCTAACACTGTAGCTGCTGAATGAAGAGGAATTACCGGGAAAATGGTTGGCACCATTGGCATTACCGATGATCAGATGTCCTGTATTGTTGATGGAAAGGAATGCGGAACCACTTCTGTTGAAGGTATTATCGTTGATATCCATGACTCCGGCAAAAACGGATAGTCCTCCATTAAGCAGATAAGCGTTCCCTCCGGGAACAAATTCTACCTGACGATGCGTAGCGGGTGGGTTATTGGCCACGATCAGGCCGTAAACGTGATCAGGGGATAGCTCCAGGTCAAAACCGTCGGTTGATCCAGACAGGGCGGAAGTACCGTTACCGAAGCGGAATGAACCCAGTAATACAGCACTGCTAGGAGAAGTGCCGGATGGAGGCCCGCTCAGCAGATTACCACCGGACGGATTTCCTGCTCCGCTGGTAAATAATGCTCTGCCGCTTCCACTGGCAGCATGAGGATTGACAATGTTGACCTGTCCGCTTCTAAAATCTACAATACCGCGATTGAATGCACAGATATGGCTTTCTGCCAGCAGGCTCTGGTTGGCGCGCGGGTTAAGGGCCAATCGGCTGCTACTACCGCTCATGACCAGGCGTGCATTTGCGTCATTCAGGCTAAAGCCACCGTACACATTGATAGTTCCTCCGCTGATTTCCAGACTTTGATAAGCACCAGCGTCACCAAAAGCCGGGACATTATTATTATTCCCCAAAACCAGGCTGTTATCCCCGTTACCGAGGTTAACGGTTCCTCCGCTCACCAGCATACGTGTTGCGGCAGTAGGGTCACCGTCAAACACAAGGCCTTCGGCAGTATTACCATTTGCAGTACATATACTGAGTGTGCCACTGCTAACGCTTAGCGTAGACCCGCTGTTGATGTGTACAGATGAGTTGATAGTAGCTGTCCCCCCCTGTATGTTAAAGCTCGCTCCGCCCAGGCTCGCCGATTCTGTACTGCTGCCAGTTGGCAAATTAGGGGTAAGGCTGAGGGTTCCGCTGTTCATCGTAAAGCTACAATCCTGCCCTAAATCCATACGCTGATAAACCGTCAGCCTGCTTGACGAGCCGCTGAGTAAAAGGTTTGCTCCAGTCCCCTGCAGGCTCAGATTCCCACTATTGCCGCTGCTACTGCCTACGGAAAGCACTGCGCCATTTTCGACCGAAAGGGATGCTCCGGCCTGTAAGACGAAGTTAAAAGCATATACGCTAGCTGCATTGATACTGGAACTGCTACCACTGACTGTCAGGGAGCCATCGCCTGGGGTGGTGGTGCTGCCGTTACCATCTCCTATATTCAGCACAGCACCTCCTGATACCTGTATATCACCATCTACCGTGATATTGGCTACGTTTCCTGCATTGCCTCCTCCATTGAACCTGCCACCGCTGACTGAAATATGTCCGTTGGTCAGGGTAATATTTCTATCCTGGCTGGGACTGGTCAGCATATTGAATACGCCCGACTGAATCAGGAAAGACACATCTGTATATGCTGCATCTGTATCGTCAAGATTATGATAGCTGCCCGAATTGTTATGTACATACGTACCTTGGGTGAAGGTAGAACGGCCGGCTTCAACAGAATTGGTAAAGCTCAGCGACTGGTTTTGCACCTGGTTGTCAGGATAGGTGCCTGTGTTGTTGAAAATGATATCGTATGTATCCCAGCTACCTTCTCCGGAGATACTCTGGTTGGCTGTTCCATTAAATTCCAGCTGCACTACCCGGCTAGCACTTGTGCCTTGCAGGTCAATAGTACCCGCATTGCTCAGGTTTCCGCTGACGCCAAGCGTATGCTGGCGGTCATTTGCCGTACCGTTCAGGCTGTTACCCGAGGGGTTTGCCTCGCCTCCCTCTACTGCAAGGATATATCCATTGGCGGCCACGCTCAGGTTTCCGCTGACATCAAGCCTGAAGGCGGCGTTCAGATCGTTTTCGTCACCTGTATCGTCAAAATCACTGAACGGAAAACGCAGATAGCCTGCTCCGTCAGCAGTGCCTATGGTTAGCGAAGCAATGGTACTACTGTTGCCGTTGTTGGCAAAAGCATTGTAATCTACAATATGGCCAGCCGCTATTATCACGATATCGGCAGGATCTGAGCCCGGTACCTGCGAAGCTGCACTACCTCCATGTCCGGTCTCGGACCAGTTGGATGGATTGTTCCACGCACCACTGCTAAGGCTGTAGTAGGTGTTTTGCCCCTTTGCAATACTGTTAAGGCAGCATAAAACGATGAATAAACAATACGCCCCGATCTGATTCTTCATGTCTTCGTCTCCATTTTTCAAAACGAATCAGAAAAATAGACTTTAACCAACACTCAAAAACAGATAAGTACTTTTTGGTGGCTTAGGCCCCCTTTGTTGCGAGCCTGGCTAAGACACATTTCAATCCCATGGTTCGCATTGCATAGCTTAATAAAGCTTATTGAGAAGGGACTTTAGGCTGTAAGAAAAATGCCAACATTGAGCAGATTGAATTTCCAGAGCTATCTTCACCATTTTTTTGTTAGATTTTACCGGAGAAAAATTTGAAAATTAGCGGTTAACGCTTATAGAACCTGCTATACTTTTATGCTCATTTACCTATTTCACCCTAAAGCTTACAAGCTGAATTTGTACTTCAAATTACAGGTTTAGCATCATGTAAGGAAATTAACTGATGTGACGACTAGTCCTCTTTTTTTAGAATCAATACCCAATCACCTTCTGCCGGTGGTGTAGCGGCCACATGTGTTCCATCCCTGTTTAGCTGTGCGCTTTGGTAGGTATTTTGCCGGGGATTGAACCACCTACCCTGGTAAGGCATTTGACGGGGGTTCAGAACTTTGACTTCTTCCTGCATGGGTATATACACCAGCACGGTCTGATAATCATCTGTACGCAAAACAGAGACATAGTGGTCAAACTGCCGGTTTCCGGCCTGCTCAGTCAGTATATCGTGATCAGGTTTTAGCTCCCACCAGTCAAGCTGCTGCATCAATTCAGCCATATAGCCCATCTGCAGGCTACCCGGAAAGTCAATACTTTCGCGCCAGGTGCTGGGGCTATCCTCGCTCAGTCGGCCATGGTTCAATATTTTTTCGCCCTTACGAATCCATGGCCATATGCCATTGGCCCCGTAGGTTACTCCGGCTACCGGAGTAGCAAAGAGGCTCCAGTAGACGGCATTGCGTACATGCGTATCAGTGGTGCGAAAATAAATTTCCTCATAGCAGGGCTCCATATTGATCAGCGGTCGCGCCGGTAAAGTATGCCATTTTCGCTTCATAGGCCCTTTATTAATCCAGTTGACCGTGCCGCTGTCAATCCCGTGGCTGGATTGGTAGCCAACGATATCCAGCCAATCCTCATCTTTATATACTTCACCAATCCAGGAGCGTCCCATAGGATGCTGGGCGACTACACCCGGATGCTCTTCACCAAATACCGCACGGCCGATATTTTTCCAGCGCTGCTCGAAGAGGTTGACATATACACCATCACCACCCAGTATCCAGGCAACATGGTGCGCACCATACCGAGCGACCATGTACCTGGCCAGCCTGATAGCCTCATCCTGGGGAAGGGAATAACCGGGGCTGAGTTCACGCCCTTCGCCTACCGGCAGTGCCCAAAGCAAGACCGGGGCAGCAAGTAGCCCGTACTCGTTTACCTTATCCATTTTTTTGTCCAGATGCTGGAAAAATGCCGGATTGATACTGATTTTTCCATGGCCGCTGAACGCCTGCTGTAGCTGACTGTCCGTTTCAGCAGCCCTCCATTGCGTAGCTACCAGTTGTATGACACTGTAATGGTGTTCTTTGCGATGGCTCAGGTAATCATCCCATTCCTTTTCCGTAGATTTTAAGGCTCCGTTCCAGGCGGTACAGGCCAGCCAGAAAAAGGGGGTACCATCTGCATAGCTCAGGTGATAATCGCCTTTGATATGCTGTATAGTGCCTTTACGGTAAAGGGCATCCTCTCGCTCATTTTCCGCACAGGAAAAACTACCCCCCTGGGCATGAAGGCCGGTATTTTTTTCGTCGGAGCAAAAAGTAGTATAGGTCCAGACTCCTTTTTCGTCAGGCATGAAGCGTACCTTCCAGTCATTTTCTCCATCCCAGAAGCCGTTAATTTTATGCTGTTTACCGGAAGGGGCTGTAAACACTGCATAAAATGCCTTCAGGTCATAGAGCGGATTTGGATAAGACTGAGTGCTTTCAAAAGCTATCTCATGCTTCATCCACTGCATGGCCTGTCCCTGTACGTGGGTAAATGATGATAAGATCATACAGCAAATTTGTAAAAAAAACACGCTCCTCAACATATGGCAGGTAAATTTCAGGTTTAAAGTATATCGTCAACGCTGAGCTCCTGATAGAATCCAAAAGAGGGAAAGCTTGTCTGCCAGAGCCTTGCTCAGGAAATATACATTTTAGACTTTGAAAAAGCTTACATAAATTCCTGCCGGAGAATATTTTCTTTCCTGAGGCTGCCATACAAATGGGCAAAGAGCTCCCGGGTACCGGGTGCAGCTTCATAACGGATATCAGCCTGTACCCTGGTTGGGTCAATGTGAAGGACGGCCCAGCCGCCAGGTGCTTCTTTTTTTTGCAGCTTCCATCGCTTCAGCTGCTGCTGGTTCATCAGCCGTATAAAACCCTGCTGCTTCAATTCAAATGGCTGTATGACCTCTGCATCCTGTACCTCCTGCCATTGGTCAAGGGGCAAAGCCAGGAACAACAGGCTTTCGCCCCGGAAAATCACCTGCCGGGCAAAGGATAAAAATGCCTTAAGGTTAGGTGTCACCTCCTGCAAAAAATAGTCATGTTCTTTGACTGTATCTTTGATAGTCAGTACCGGGTGCTGCTGCAGACCCAGGTAAAACAGGGCCAACCCCAGAAAGAATACAAACATCAGCGGCCAGGGATTGTAGAGGTTTAGAAATATCGCCAACAGGCTCAGAGGAGCAGCAATACCCCCGCTCACCAGCGGGAGCAACAATCTTCGCTTGTTGAAGTACAGATCCCGGATATGGGTACGGTCATAGCTGTCCAGCTTACCCTTATACACCACCATCAGCCGCTCGCTGGTCAGCATACATTTATTGTCCTGGTCCTCGGCCAGGTGCAGGTACACTATCGCGATGGTTTCTTCATAATCTGCCATGACGGCATGAAGATAAAGGAATATCCTCAATACAAAAGAACATATCGCTCACCAAACTTCTACCTACCGGTTTGTGCGTTATCCGTATTTTTGTCATATTCCGCCCTTAATTTCAGATATATCATTGCTATGAAACATCAAGCGGGAAAAGCAACAACCTGTGTGCATGCCGGTATGGAAAAGCACCTGAATACTGAAGGCGTGAATACGCCTATCTTTACTTCCTCTGCCATAGATTTTTTGGATTCGGACCAGATACGTTACCCCAGAAATTTCAATACCGTTAACCAGAAAGTAGTGGCAGCCAAAATTGCTGCGCTGGAACATGGAGAAGCAGGCTTACTATTTGGCTCTGGCATGGCAGCGATCAGCAATACCATGCTATCCCTTATACAAAGTGGCGATCATGTGCTATTCCAGCGCGATCTATACGGAGGCACTTACCAGATGGCCGTACACATGCTCCCCCAGTTTGGCATCAGCTACGATATGGTAGACGCTACGCCTGAAGCGATACAGGCGGCTATCAGGCCCGAAACCAAAATCATTTATATAGAAACCCCTTCCAATCCTCTGCTCAGGATTACGGATATCAGGATGGTGACTGCCATCGCCAGGGACCATGGCATTCTTACGATGATTGACAATACCTTCGCTTCGCCCATCAACCAGAACCCCATCCTGATGGGAGTAGACATTGTGGCCCACAGCGGCAGTAAGTATATGGGTGGTCATAGTGATCTGTTATTTGGTGCAGTAGTGACTTCTCATACCCTTCTGGAAAAAATTAAGATGGGCGGCAAGATCTTCGGTAGCAATGTAAATGCTACTACCTGCGCCCTGATCGAGCGTAGCCTCAAAACCCTGGCTCTGCGAGTCAGGCAACAGAACGAAAATGCGCAGCAACTGGCAAGCTTCCTCCGGCAGCATCCCGGTGTACAGGCGGTATACTACCCGGGATTGGCAGATAGCCCGGACCATGAGGTTGCCCGGCAGCAGATGAGTGGCTTTGGAGGTATGTTATCTTTTGAGCCGAAGCTGCGAACAGCCGCGGATACAGAAGCCATGATCAGGCGGTTTCAACTGATAGCCCCGGCCGTCAGCCTGGGTGGTGTGGAGACTATGGTGAACATGCCGGCCCGCACCTCTCACTCGCTCTTACCCCCTGAAGAAAGGCAAAAAGTAGGTGTTCAGGATACGCTGCTCAGGGTTTCGGTAGGTATTGAAGATGCCGAGGACCTGATGCAGGACCTCGACCAGGCACTGAAAAAAGGCGGCGTTTATGCTACCTCCTGAGTTCAGGCGGGAACCTTCTTTACTTTTTCCAGCACTTCCCGGTAGAAGGATTCGTACAGCGGCACGATTTTGCTGACTTCAAATCCCCGGGCTCTTTCCAGGGCCCGGTTTTTAAAACTTTCCAGCACCTTGGCCGAGGAAAGTATATGCAGGGATTTTTCGGTCATGCAGTCAACGTCACCTATCGGGCATACAAAACCGGTTTCGCCATCGATATTCAGTTCAGGTAAGCCCCCGGCATCGCTACTGATCACCGGTACTTCGCAGGCCATGGCCTCCAGTGCCGCCAGTCCAAAACTTTCCTTTTCAGAAGGCATGATAAAAAGGTCGGATACGGAAAGCACTTCCTCTATGGCTTCCAGCTTGCCCAGAAAGCGGATATCATCACAGGTACCCAGTTCGCGGCATAGTTTTTCGATATTGGTCCGCTCGGGTCCGTCACCTACCAGCAGGAGTTTGGAAGGCACATGTTGGCGTATGCGGTGAAATACCTTGACGACATCCTCTACGCGCTTCACTCTTCTAAAATTAGAAGTATGGACGATGAGGTACTCGTCGTTGGGGCAAATGGCTTTCTTAAAATGGTCTTTCCGCTGCCGCTTGAAACGCTCCAGATCCACAAAATTCGGAATGACCCTGATATCTTTGGTAATATTGAAATAGTCGTAGGTCTCGGTTCTCAGGTTCTCGGATACTGCCGTAATACCATCGGAAGCATTGATACTGAAGGTAACCACGGGGGCAAAGGAAGCATCTTTACCTACCAGCGTAATATCTGTACCGTGCAGTGTAGTGACTACCGGAATACTGATTCCTTCGGTAGCCAGGATCTGCTTGGCCATGTAGGCAGCAGAGGCATGGGGAATCGCATAGTGTACATGCAGCAGGTCCAGCTTCTCGTACTTGACAACATCTACCATTTTACTGGCAAGTACCAGTTCGTAGGGTGGATACTGAAAAAGCGGATAGGTCCGCACATCTACCTGGTGATAAAAAAGATTTTCGTTGAAAAAGTCGAGACGAGTAGGTTGTGAATAAGTAATAAAATGTACCTGATGGCCTTCTTTAGCCAATGCTTTCCCCAATTCGGTAGCTACTACGCCACTACCGCCAAAGGTAGGATAACAAACAATGCCTATTTTCATGAAATTGTGTAATGTATTTGAGATCCTGGAGCCGTATACCCCAGGTAAGCGATACTAGCGACCACTGTAGTCGTTCATGGCCCGGTATACTACCGATTGTATTTTTGTACGCACACCTTCTGTAAGAAGTTTTGTATTACGGGCGCTGGGATGAATTCTGTTTGATAAAAATATGTACACCAGGTCATACTTAGGATCCACCCAGACCGCAGTACCGGTAAAGCCCAGATGGCCAAACGAAGCATACGAAGCTTCCGCTGCAGTAGGTCCGCCATCTCTCAGGTATTCCGGCTTGTCCCATCCCAGACCTCTGCGGCTGTCGTTATACTGCCGTATACTAAACCTGCTCACTGTTCCCGGCTGAAAATAACGATCCCCGCCGTATATTCCGTCCTGCAGATTCATCTGCATTAGTATGGCCAGGTCATGGGCATTGCTAAACAGGCCAGCATGCCCCGCCACACCACCATAGAGCGCCGCCCCCTCGTCGTGGACCGTACCTCTGACCAGCACGTTGCGGAAATGCTTATCATGCTCAGTAGGGGCAATACGCTCCTCAGAGAATTTACAAAGGGGCAGATAAGTCAGTGTGTTTAACCCCAGGGGATCATAAAAGTTTTGGGCAAGGAAGGCATCCATAGGCTGGTTGGTCACTCTTTCTACCAGCTGATGCAAAATATAAAAGCTCAGGTCGCTGTAGCGATAATTGTAATCAGGTTTCCACGAGGGGTTGCGTCTGCCTCTAAGCCGACGGAGTTTTGATTCTATTGTCCAGTGCCATACAGAATCCCGCAGATTAGGCGAGGCATATAAGCCCTGAGCAACCTGCATATCATGCTCGCTCTCGGGGTGCAAATTATAAATGTCAGGATTCAGGCCAGAACGATCTTTGGTCATGGCCCAGAAAGGAATAAATGAACGCAGGCCTGCCCGGTGCAGCAGCAGTTCCCGGATAGTGATCTGTTCCTTGTCCGTATCCTTCAGTTCCGGCAGATAAGCGGAAGCTTTTTCGTCCAGGTCAATCGTGCCTCTTTCCTGCAGAAACATCACCGCCTGCATGGTAGCAGCTACTTTGGTAACTGAGGCAATATCATAGATCGTTTCGTTTGTGACCGGAGATTCCTTTTCATAGGTCTGGTAACCATAAGATTTCTCCCATACAATTTTTCCTTTTCTGGCTACCAGTATCTGGCAGCCAGGGGTAGCTTCCTCCGCAATAGCCCACTGGGCCAGCGAGTCCATCATCAACAACGTATCTGAACTCAGCCCCACGGCTTCAGGAAGTGCGTATCCCAGGCGCGCCAGAGGCTTGGTACTGATGCCCTCTCCGGCAGACATGGCTGAGGAGGCGTTCAGGGGCAGCCTTCCTTTGGCTCCTACTGCTCCGAACAGAATCTGGGGCACCACCAGCTCCGCTACCGGATCATCATCATAAGCACACATTAAAGTAGAAAAGCCCTCCAAATCTGCCAGCTTGTAGGGATGTGAAAAAGCCACCAGGGTCACGTGAGTCTGTTTTTGCAGGAATTTCAGAAACGACAACATTTCCTTATCCAGCTGCAACTGTCGGCGGGATGAATGGTCGTATAAAGCCACTACTACGTGGCCATAATGCGTAAGCCGCTCAAAAAGCTGTTCGTAATCTGCTTCTTTCTTGCTATCTGCTATGGTGTAGTGGGTAAAAGGCACATAGCGCTCCAGCATATCCTGGAAGACTGTCTTCTCTCCGACTACCCCTTTATTGATGGTAAGTGAAGCAAAAGAGGTAGTGTCCAGTACCCGGAAAGGAATATACCCCTGCTCATTCCTGACCAGCGTGATGGCCTCCTCATAGAGATACTGCTTGAGCAGTGGGGCAGAGCTGACTTTTAGCTGACTTTCTGCTATCGCTTTTTCCGGCAGGGTGGGTCCGTCCAGCCCTACCATATATTTAGCCCTTAGGATTTTGTAGAGTCTTCTGTCGATATCTTCCTGCTGAAGCCTGCCCTGGGCAAGTGCATTACGGATACCCTCTATTGCTTCAGCCACCTCCATCCCGCCCAGCAGGATGTCATTGCCGGCCAGTAGTGCTTCCACAGCCAGTTCACCGGCTTTGCCCTGGTGCATGGTAAGAGGATCCGATAGTACCAGTCCTTCAAGCTTCAGGTATTTTTCGTACAGATAATTCTGCGGATCACTTGTTCTGAGCAACAGCGACTGATCGCTGAACTCCTCGCCCTCAGACACAAAGTTGAGCTGGGCCACTGTCTTTCCCAACAGCTTGAGGTTGTCAGAAGATCGGCCGCCACCCTCGCTGGCCATGGCAATAGGTAAACCCAGGGGCAACTGGCGATAGCAGGGTATCAGTCCGTGGTCCTGCATGCCCTGCATGTAGCGAAGCCCTTTGGAAAAGGCTTCGGCAGGGTCATCGCTGATCACATCGGCTAAGACAGCCTGCTGCCTGCTGCCACCGACACCTGGCTGCAGGATAGGCGCCATATTGATGTGTACGCCCAATGCCCGGCACTGCCTGGCCACTTCTATTCCAAGATCATACAGATAGGCTTCATTCTGGATAGCCCCCAATGCGGCGAAAGAAGGGAACTTGATGGCTTCCTCCAGGCTGGTACCAGGCCCCTGCCGTACGTCCATGCCGATCAGGAGCGGGAAGGGAGCCTGCTGCTGCAGCTGCCGGGTGAGGTTAATCTGCCGATCAGCACTGCCATGATGAAAAACCAGCCCTCCTATGTTATAGGCTTTAACCATTGCGGACAGCCGGTCGATATCCTGCTCCTTACTGGAGGCATACACCGGTAGCATGAACAGCTGACCGATCTTTTCTTCCAGAGTAAGCGTATCAGATACCCTGCGGATCCACTGCTCTCTCGGTACTCTGCCACCTGGCATGGCAGCCTGCACGGCAGGTATCTCCGCTACCATTAACACCGACGAAAGCAACAGGTTAAAAAGCACTTGCCAACAAACTTTTTTCAATACAGGGGCGTTTTCCATTTGCGATTTTAACAAATAATTGTCCTATTTAGTGCTGCTTATTTAACGATTACCATCATGAAATTTCCTTCACTTACACATTTGCCTGCTCACCGGCGTTTTACTGTAGAACCGCGTTATTATGACCCGGTCAAAGAAGATATTGAGGAACGCACCAGCAGAATTAAGCAAGAAATAAGCCAAGTCAGGGCTGGAGAAATCCGCTCAACCTCTGGTATATCGGGTTCATTTGCCAGAAGAGCAAGCTATACTAAGAATGCCAATATTTTACAAATGGTTATTCTCTTTTGCCTGATAACGCTAATTGCCGGCTACCTCTTTTATGGTAATGATATTTTTTACATATTTTTGCTCGTCATTCCAATCTATTTCTTTTTTAGAATCAGGAAATACTCGAAACGGAGGTAGCGTACATGTCAGATGTCATTCAGCTTCTGCCCGATGCCATAGCAAATCAGATTGCAGCAGGTGAGGTAGTGCAGAGGCCGGCTTCAGTAGTCAAAGAATTGTTAGAAAATGCCATAGATGCGGCAGGCGGTCATATCTGTGTGGTGGTCAAAGATGCGGGAAAAACCCTTATCCAGATCAGTGACAACGGCAGTGGTATGAGTGAAACGGATGCCCGCATGAGCTTTGAGCGACATGCCACCTCCAAGATCCGGAAAGCTGAAGACATTTATGCCATACGTACGCTGGGCTTCAGGGGCGAGGCACTTGCTTCTATAGCCGCCGTAGCACAGGTAGAAATGACCACCCGTACTCCCGACCGGGAGTTTGGCACCTGCCTTCAGATTGAAGGCTCATCCTTCAGGGGTTGCGAACCCATCGCCAGCGAACCCGGCACTACTATTAGTGTAAAGAATCTTTTTTTCAATGTTCCTGCACGGCGTACCTTTTTAAAATCTAATTCAGTGGAGATGCGCCATATCATGGACGAATTTATCCGTGTAGCCCTGGCGCGCCCGGACATTTCCTTTGAGTTTTACCAAAACGACAGCCTCTCGTACGACTTGTCCAAAGGCAAGCTGAGCCGCCGTATCGCAGAGCTCTTCGGTGATGTATACCGCAAGCAGATACTGAGCTGCCAGGAGGAAACACCATCGCTCAAAATTTACGGCTATATCGGTAAGCCTGAGAATGCCAAACGTACCCGGGGCGAGCAGTTTTTCTTTATCAACCAGCGCTTTGTCAAAAGCACTTATCTTAACCATGCTGTCATGAGTGCCTATGAGGCCATGCTGCCTGAGGATTCTTTTCCTTTTTATACCTTATTCCTGGAGATTGACCCGGCAGAGATAGACGTGAATGTGCATCCGACCAAAACGGAAATAAAGCTGGCGGATGAGCGTACGGTGTATGCCATTATACGGGCAGCCGTCAAACGGGCGCTGGGCACCAATCTGGTAACGCCATCGCTAGATGACAGTAACCAGGAAAACCATTTTACGGTGCTCAGCCGGGTATCAGGCGTTGGCCAGAGAGGGGAAAACCCTTCCTTTCCCGACTCTGATGAAACTTCAGGGGCCAGTGGAAAAAAAGCTTTTAAACAGCAGTCGGCCCTCAGGAAAGTAGATACTTCTCAATGGGAAAACCTCTATAACCAGCCACAGGAGCAGTCTTACTTTAATTTTGACGACACTGAAGAGGAGGGGCAGCAGCAGCCGGAAGAAAAGGGAGCACTGACCTTTCAGAGTGCGGCTAACCGTATGCCCTCTCCGCTGTTTCAGGACAATACTCACGGAAATAGTGAACAGCCTTTTCAGATACACCAGAGCTTTATTGTCACCCAGGTCAAATCCGGTATGATGATCATAGACCAGCAGGCAGCTCACGAAAGAATACTATACGAACACTATTCGCTGGCGCTGGAACGCCGCTCAGGCGTATCGCAGCAGTCGCTTTTCCCCCAAACGCTGGTGCTCAACCCTGCCGATATGAATGTGGTAGAGGAACTTCGGGATGAAATTAGTGCATTAGGATTTGATTTTACTATTTTTGGGCAAAACACCATCGTCATTAATGGCGTTCCTACTGATATCAGAGGCGGCCAGGAGAAAGAAATTTTTGAGGGGCTGATAGAACAATATAAAACCTATCAAACCGACCTTTCCAGTAACAAGCGGGAAAGCGTGGCCCGCTCAATCGCAAGACGCATGGCTGTCAAAAGGGGACAAAAGCTGAACCCGGCAGAGATGAGTGCACTGATAGACCGGCTTTTCGGCTGTCTGCACTCAGGCTATGCTCCTGACGGCCGCAAGACCTATTATATACTGGAGCTAGACCAGATTTCAGAATTTTTTAAATAAGGCGCATGTTCGGAAGACTTACCCCCATTGTCAAAAACCTGTTGATCATCAACATTGGGATTTATCTAATCCAGTCTTTTCTTAATTTCAATTTTGTTGAGATTGGGGGGCTTCGTTATATTTTTGCTGAAGACTTCAGGCCTTACCAGTTTTTTACACATTTGTTTATTCACGGTGGTCTGGGCCACTTGTTTGGCAATATGTTCGCCCTCTTTATCTTTGGCCCTCTTCTGGAGCGTTTCTGGGGAGGTCAGCGTTTTGTTGTATTTTATCTGGTCACCGGACTGGGGGCCGCGCTGCTTTATTCTGCGATCAATTTTTACGAGGTAAACCAGCTCGAAAATGCCGCGGCAGCATACCTGGATGCGCCTAGTCCTGACAATTTTGATGAATTTATCCGTGACAATGCAGAATTCGCCTGGCGTAGTCCTGAGGTGCAGAATTTTATGGATGACTATTATGATAATCCACAAAACCAGAGTTATATCAACCAGAGCATACAACTGGCCGAACAGATACTACAGCGAAAGGCAAATATCCCGATGGTCGGGGCTTCAGGCGCTATTTTCGGCATCCTGATGGCCTTTGGTTTACTTTTTCCCAACACTGAATTATTTCTATTATTTTTTCCTTTTCCTATTAAAGCAAAGTATTTTGTGTTATTCTACGGACTTTACGAGCTCTGGGCGGGCTTCGATCGTGTGCCCGGAGATAATGTAGCGCACTTTGCTCACCTAGGCGGAATGTTATTTGCTTTCATACTGATCAAGGTATGGAAAGGAAAACGTAATACTTTCTATTAGCAAAGGAGTCATGAACAGTATATTAGACGATTTTAAAAATGCTTTCAACCGGCCCAATAATGGGCTGATGCGGATACTCTTAATCAACGTAGTTGTTTTTTTAGCCCTGATCTTCGTCAGGGTTATCTTATCTTTTGCCGGTGCCGGTGATGTGTATGAACTTATCCTCAGGCAGCTGATGCTCCCTGCCGCACTGGACAGCTTCATTGTCAAACCCTGGACTTTAGTCACCTATTTCTTTACGCACGAGGGCTTTTTCCACATACTGTTCAACCTGCTGTTTCTCTACTGGTTTGGCAGCCTGATCATGGAGTTTCTGGGCAGCCAGAAGTTTGTAAACCTGTACGTGCTGGGAGGCCTGGCTGGTGGTTTATTCTACATTCTGATCTACAATACCCTGCCTTATTTCTCACAGCAGGTGGATGTCTCCCGTATGCTGGGTGCCTCAGCGGGTGTTTATGCCATTGTAGTCGGGGCTGCTACTTTTATGCCTAATTATACAATATCGCTTATTCTGCTCGGCCCGGTCCGGATCAAGTATATTGCCCTGTTCTACGTGATCCTCTCTTTTGCACAGTCGGCAGGCCCTAATGCCGGAGGAGAACTGGCCCACCTTGCCGGAGCAGCCTTAGGCTTTATTTATATCAAGCAGCTGCAAAATGGCAATGACCTGGGTAAACCACTGGAGTCTTTCATGGCCTTTATCAAAAGCTTCTTTGTCAGACAGCCGCGGGTATCCGTCTCTTATCGCAGCAAGACCAAGCAGAAAGCACCCGGACGAAGCAGCCGTGGCAGCGGTAGAAGCTATGCCAGTAAAAGCGATCAGGACGAGATAGATGCTATCCTGGATAAGATCTCCGAGAGCGGCTACGATAGCCTCACTAAGGAGGAGAAGCAGAAGCTTTTTGATGCCAGCAAGAGCTAAGATCAAAGCTTTTAGAATAAATGAATTTACTTACAGAGCCGGTGCGGTAAAAAAGCTGTACCGGCTTTTTTATGCCCCATAGGCAGTTAATATCAGCCGCCTTTGCCCTCCGCGGTTACGATGCTCGCATAGGTAAATTCCCTGCCACGTACCAAGGTTCAACCTGCCATCAGTGACTGGCACACTTACACTACTACCCATAAGCGAGGCCTTGATGTGGGCTGGCATATCGTCGGGCCCTTCCAGGGTATGTTCGTAGTAAGGGGCATTTTCCGGCACCATCTTATTGATATGGCTTTCAAAATCCTCCCGTACAGTCGGGTCGGCATTCTCATTGATCGTCAGTCCGGCTGAGGTGTGCTGGATAAAAACATGCAGTAAACCCTGTCGGATGTGCCCGAGCTCAGCAAATTCCTGCTCAATATGTCGGGTGATCAAGTGAAACCCTCTGGGATAGGAGGGAAGCCGGATTTCTTTCTGAAAAATCTGCATAAAGCAAAAAAGTTAGTTTTAGGTAAAATTACTGCTCCTCTTCTTTTCTGATAAACTCATAAGCCCCCAGGTCAGGCGCCTCATCACGCGGCACTGCCAGTAGGTCTTTTTCCACCAGCGTGGGAATCCCCTCGTCAATGGCAACTGAGGTAGAGTCAAGTGTATAAACATAAATAGCCGGATCAGAGAAGCGGGGATCAGCATTGTAAATATTATCCATTTCATCGCGTTCTTCCGCACGCTCTGCTTTGATCAGGTTAGACCGTATCTCCACTGCGGATCCGGGCAATTCGGTGACAACCGCCAGTTCGTTGGCGCGGTTTCCCCAAACAATGTTATTCTCGAGAATCAGCCGGAATGTCTGGTTGAGTTGGGGAGCAGCAAGCAGCGTATCTGCAAAAAACAAAACCGGTCCCTCCCGTGAAAATACCGGCACATCATGGGCAAAGGTACAGTGGATATAGCGATAATAGCCCCGCCCGAAGTTTCCCACCGCATTGACAGCGCAATGGCTGATCAGTAGATTGTATGCATCAATATCAGCATTGGCCGCCAGTATACCATTGATAGACATGTTTTCAATAATCGTATTGCTGATCCGCAGATCAGGGATGGTATCTTCATCATACTGCGTCATGAAAATGCCTACTTCCGCATTGCGAATCAAAGCATAGTCAATTTCATGATCATGGCTCTTTTCGCTCAGCAGTATTCCCTGCCACTGCCCGGGAGCATTGGCATATATACCGTCCTGCCGGGTGTGGGTGAAGATTACGGGAGCGGCTTCACTTCCCCTGATGTGGAGGCTGCCATCCACCCAGAGGTTGGTATTATTTTCAAAATAAAGTTTTGCCCCTTCCGGTATCAGGAGGCTGGCCTGCTCCTGCACCCAGATAGAATCCAGTATGACGTAGGGACGGTCAGCCGACAGGCTGGTATCCTGGCTGATATGCCAGCTGTCGATAAAATAGGCATCCTGCCCCCAGCTGATCAATTTGACTGACTGCTGTTTTTCGTTGGTCAGGAACAGCAGGGAATCCAACACCAGGAAAGGCATATCCTCATCCTGTGGGTCAATAATGGCCTCAACCAGTATCAGCAGGCTGTCGCCGCCGCGAATAAGGACATCTTCAAAGGCTGTTCCAGCCTGTCCGTTTACAAAAATATCATAAGGAGAAGCTGCCCCTCCTGCCAAAAGGATACTGGATTCAACCGCTCGCTCACCGGGATTGTACACCTTTAATGAACGCGTAATACTTTGTCGGCTGGTAAAAAGGGTATCAAAAAGGACTGTATCCCGGCTAAAGGACAGGGATATCCCTGGCTGATGGCTGATCAGCTCCTCCTCAGGCGTACAGGCAACCATGCCTGCTACTGCACACAGACTACAGATAATCCACCAGTTCTTCATACCCGGACACACTTCAGCCTCATGACTGAGCTTCTTTCATTTTATCGGCATTATCAGCCATCCTCAGCTTCTCGACAAAATCATCTAATTCACCATCTACCACGGTGGGCAGATTATATACCGTGTGGTTGATACGGTGGTCTGTCACCCGGCTCTGCGGATAGTTATAAGTTCTGATCTTATCGGAGCGGTCACCGCTTTTTACCATTGATTTGCGCTGCGCACCTACTTCGGCATTATGTCTTTCCAGTTCTATCTCGTAGAGGCGTGACCGAAGTACCTTCAGCGCCTTTTCAAAGTTTTTGATCTGCGACTTCTGGTCCTGGCAGGTCACTACCAGGCCGGTAGGTTCGTGCGTAAGGCGTACAGCTGAGTAAGTAGTGTTTACCGACTGACCACCCGGGCCAGAGGAGCAGAAAGTATCTTTGCGGACGTCGTTCATATCCACTTCAACTTCTACATCTTCCATTTCCGGTAAGACCGCCACACTTGCTGCGGAGGTATGCACCCGCCCCTGGGTTTCGGTAGCAGGCACCCGCTGTACCCGATGCACCCCTGACTCAAACTTCAGGTTGGCATACACATCTTCTCCCGAGACAGTGCTGATGATTTCCTTATAGCCTCCTGAAGATCCATGGGTCAGGTCAAGTACGGTAAGGGTCCAGCCCTTTTTTTCGGCATAGCGTTCATACATTCGAAACAGGTCGCCGGCAAATATAGCCGCCTCATCGCCCCCTGTCCCTGCGCGGATTTCCAGGATTACATTTTTGCTGTCATTTGGATCTTTAGGAATCAGCATCTGCTTGAGTTCTTCCTCCAGAACTTCTTTTTCCCGCTCTTTGGTATCGATCTCATCCTTGGCCATTTGCCGAAAATCAGGGTCCTTCTCAGTAGAGAGAAGTTCCTTGGCACTCTTGAGGTCTGACAGCACATCCTGATAGGCATTATATTTTTTTACGATCTTTTCCAGATCTTTGTATTCCTTACTCAGTTTGGAATACTTTTTCATATCAGCCATGGCATCAGGCTGCACAATCAACTGCCCGACTTCCTCAAAACGATCTTTAATGGCTTCTAACTGGTCTATCATATCAAATTGGATTTGCTACAAAGTTAATAAACCGCCCGGATAGTATAAGCTACATTGCAAAGCTTGATGATCTCTGCGTTAACTATACGCAGGTAAAGCTAATGGTATGCTCAGTGGCCGGGCACAAAAAGTCTACAGAAAGTTACCCTGTAATGTTTCAGAAGCAGATAAGTTTTAAATCAGCTAATAATGGTGAAAAATTGTAATCTACTAATACAGCTTAATTTTACAACAATATCTTTTTCTCACCGGACCTACCAGCAGGTTGTTGGCACAGCATATATCAAGCATTATGAAGAAGCCCAAATTCACCATTGGCAGTAAAATATTCGGAGGTTTTATCACCCTCATTGTGGTATTTACGATCAATGCAGCCGTAAGTATCATCACCATCAATAACAGTAACAAGATTATCAATGAAAACACCCAGGTCATTGACCCGTCAGTGAAAGCAATTGATGAGTTTATCCTGCTGGTAACGGAGTCTAAGATGCTGATTACCAACTGGGTATACCTGCAAAACAACAACGACGATAAGGAAGCCCTTCAGGACCTGCATAGCTTCCGCTATCCTGAGCTGAAAGACAAAATCAGCAACCTGCTGCCCCTCTGGCAGGATAGCCTCCAGACACAAAGCGTCGACTCCCTGATGATTGGCTTTGAGGAGCTGATCGACATAGAGAAAGATATCATGTCGCAACTGGTTTCATTTGAAGACTATGAAGATGCCATGATCAAATGGCAGGCTACCGAAGCCATAGAAAGCGAAGTACTGCCCCGTACCCAGCAGTTGCAGGCGCGCCTTTATGAACTAAGCGCTGCCAAAAGAAAGGAAGCAGACCAGGCGCAGGTCAGTATCATTACTGCTTCCGAACAGCTAAGCAGTATTATCATGATACTGGGCATCATCACCATCTGTACTGGTCTTTTAGGGGCATTCTGGCTGACAAGAAATATTACCCGTCCGATCAACTTCCTTAAGCAGATCATACAGAAGCTGGGCAAGGGCGAACTGCCCGAAAAAGAGGAACAGGAGAGCGAGCGGCAAAAATTTAACCGGGACGAGGTTGGGGATATGGCCAATGTGGTAGACGAACTGGTGGATGGCCTGCGTGACACTTCAGAATTTGCCGAACATATTGGTCAGGGTAATTACCAGGCATCCTTTACCCCCCTCAGTGAGCACGATGTGCTGGGTAACGCGCTGCTCAATATGCGTGATAACCTGAAAAAGGTAGCTGAAGAAGATAAAAAAAGAAACTGGGCTACGGAGGGCAGTGCTCGCTTTGGAGAGATCCTCCGACAGAATAACAACAATGTAAGCGATCTGAGCCACGTAATCCTCTCGCACCTGATCAAGTACGTTAATGCCAACCAGGGAGGTCTGTACATCATACAGGATACAGATGGAGCAGAGCCTTACATGACCCTGGAAGCCTGCTTTGCCTGGGACCGTAAGAAATATGTAGAACAGAAGATCTATCGGGGTGAAGGGCTGGTAGGCCAGTCATGGCAGGAAAAGGATACTATTTTTATCACTGATGTGCCACAGGACTATATCTCTATCACTTCCGGCCTTGGAGATGCCAACCCCACCAGCATACTGATCGTTCCTTTGCTGGTCAATGAGGAAGTATATGGAGCCATTGAAATTGCTTCTTTCCATGTCTTTAAAGACTACGAGATTGAGTTCCTCAAGAAGATAGCAGAAAGTATTGCCTCTACCATTTCTGCAGCCAAGATCAACTCCCGTACCCAGAAACTCCTGGAAGAATCTACCCAGATGACCGAGCAGATGAGATCACAGGAAGAAGAGATGCGCCAGAATATGGAAGAACTGCAGGCTACGCAGGAGGAACTCAGCCGTAAGCAGAAAAGCATGATGGAGCGGGAGTCCCGCATCAAGGCAGTACTGGACACTGCACTGGCTGCCTTTATCAGTATTGATGCTACCGGCCACCTGGACTTCTTCAATAAAAACACCCAGCAGCTTTTTGGATACGCTGAAGATCAGTTGAGCAATGCCCATGTAAGCAAGCTCTTCAAAAACGTCAGTGAGGCAGAAACCATAGACTTTCTGAAAAAATACCTCAACACCGAACAAAAGCACTTGATGCTGAACCGGCAGGGACAGGAATTTGAGGCAGAAATCAAGCTGGCTGAATATAACCTGGATGGAAAGTGCTACTATATAGCCCGTATTATTGATGTGAAATCCTATGCATCCAAGGCACAAGTCGAAGAACAAGTATAATTTTTGGCTAAGACAAAATGAGGTTTTTTTTAGAAATGTCTTCAACCCAAAGATCGTAGGAACAGCCCTCAGAACCAGCCTGTTGGTAGGTACATTACTCAATATTATCAATCAGGGGCACTTAATGACCCCTGATTTTTTTATGCTAATAGCCTGGAAAAAGGTGGTCCTTACTTATTGCATTCCCTACCTGGTGTCTACCTATTCTGCTGTATCTACGCTTCAGCGGCTGGAACAAAAGCAAACCGCTGAAGCTAAAACACCTGCTTTCAGTAACCCAGCAGTTTCATCATAGATTCGCTATCCTGCTCATGAGCAAAAAGGCGATAATCCAGGCTTCCGTCATCTTTGCGGTCAATGACAACATGCTTGGGCGCAGGGATGAGGCAATGCTGAATCCCGCCATAACCGCCGATCGCCTCCTGGTAGGCGCCTGTATGAAAAAAGCCTACGTACTGCTGCTCGCCCGGAATAACTTTTGGCAAGAAAACCTCATTGGTATGTGCCTCAGAGTTGTAATAATCCATACTGTCGCAGGTAAGCCCGCCCAGGTTGACCTTCTGGTATTCGTTATTCCAGTTGTTGACCGCCAGCATAATATACTTGCGGTTAAGCCCCCAGATATCCGGTAGCTGAGTAATAAAAGAGCCATCGATCATATACCACAGCTCCTTATCGTTCTGCAGCTTCTGATCCAGTACTGAATAGATTACCGCGCCGCTTTCCCCGACGGTATATATGCCGAATTCTGTAAAAATATTTGGCGTAGGCACTCCGTTTTCATCACATATTTCTTTGATATTGGCAACGATCTGTTCGGCCATATAATCATAATCATAGGTAAACCAGAGCGAATTTTTGACCGGAAATCCCCCCCCGATATCTATGGTATCCAATTCGGGGCATATTTTTTTGAGTTCGCAATACTTATAGACGAAGCGGCTAAGCTCACTCCAGTAGTACGCTGAATCGCTGATCCCCTGGTTGACAAAAACATGCAGCATTTTCAGCTTAGCCTTAGTCTTACCTTTGATCTGCTCCTGGTAAAAATTGACCACATCACTGTAGCGTACCCCAAGGCGGGAGGTATAAAGCTCGAAGCGGGGCTCTTCATCCGAAGCCACCCTGATACCGATCTGGTATTCGTCCTTTACATTTTCTTCGTAATAATCAATCTCGCCCATATTATCCAACACTGGGATGGTATTGGTGAAGCCGTCGTTGAGCAGCTCGCTGATGTACTTGCGATACAGTTCCCGCTTAAAGCCATTGCATACGATCAGGATATTTTTATCAATTTTCTGCTGCTCATACAGCTTGCGAATGATCGCGATATCATAAGATGAAGAGGTTTCCAGGTGGATGTCGTTCTTCAGCGCTTCACTCAACACAAACTCAAAGTGAGAAGACTTAGTGCAGTAGCAGTAGCGGTACTCGCCCTGATAATCCAGCTTTTTGATCGCATTATTGAACATCCGCTTTGCCCGCTGGATATTATCACTGATTTTGGGTAGATAGCTAAGTTTAAGCGGTGTACCAAACTGAGCCACCAGCTCCATCAGGGGTACATTATGAAAATAAAGACCCTGCTCATCTACCCGAAAGTCTTCGGTAGGCAGGTCAAAAGTTTGCTCTATCAGATCTATGTATCTTCTCATTTACAGGGGTTGGTAATAATATTTGTTCAAACCTACGGGCATGCAATATTGATATATATTTGACATCTTTGCAAAATCAATAATGCGTAACAAACATCGCGCACTAAATGTCAATGCTGACCCAATGGATATAGAAAAATTAATTGTACAGGATATAGTCAAAGCCTTTCAGCAACTCTATCAGCACTCACTACCCGAAGATGACATTAAACTACAGCCTACTCGTAAGGAGTTTGCCGGCTCACATACTTTTGTCGTTTTTCCTTATGCAAGAATTGCCCAAAAAAGCCCTCAGGATACCGCCCAGGAACTAGGGCAGTACCTCAGGAAACAAAGTTCGCTTGTTAAAGACTTTAATGTTGTAAAAGGTTTTCTGAACCTGGAAATTAAAGAAACTACCTGGCTGAATGTACTTAAGGGCATATTACAATCAGCCGGTGAAACGCAGGCTTATGGCCTTCATACGGCCCGGGAGCGTAAAGTAATGGTGGAGTTTTCCTCTCCTAATACCAACAAGCCACTGCACCTGGGCCACCTTCGCAATAATTTTCTGGGCGACAGCGTAGCGCGCATACTTGCCGCAAATGGCTATGAGGTAAGGCGGGTGAACCTTGTAAACGACCGGGGTATCCACATCTGTAAATCTATGCTGGCTTACCAGCGTTTTGGTGAGGGTGAAACTCCCGAGGAGGCCGGTCTGAAGGGAGATCATCTGGTAGGCAAATATTATGTGCGTTTTGACCAGGAGTATAAGAAAGAAATTGAATCGCTGAAAGCGCAGGGTCTGGAGGAAGAAAAAGCCAAAAAGGAAGCCCCTCTGATGAAAGCTGCCCAGGATATGCTGCAAAAGTGGGAGCAGGGTGATGCTGAAGTAACGCAGCTCTGGGAAAAAATGAACCAATGGGTATACCAGGGCTTTGATGCTACCTACCAATCAATAGGCGTAAGCTTCGACAAAATTTACCACGAGTCTGATACCTATCTGCTGGGCAAGGACATCATAGATGAGGGACTGGATAAAGGCGTATTTTATCGAAAAGAAGATAGTTCGGTATGGATTGACCTGAGTGAAGACGGACTGGACGAGAAGCTTGTGCTGCGCTCCGACGGCACTTCAGTCTATATGACACAGGATTTGGGCACTGCCGACCTGCGCTACCAGGATTATCCCTTTGATAACCTGGTGTATGTAGTGGGCAATGAACAGGACTACCACTTCAAGGTGCTCTTTCTTATTCTCAAAAAGCTTGGCCGCACTTATGCAGATGGGCTGCACCACCTCTCCTATGGTATGGTAGACCTGCCCTCCGGCAAAATGAAATCACGCGAAGGCACGGTGGTGGATGCTGACGACCTGATCAGAGAAATGGTGGAAACTGCCCGCGATCATACCCTGGAACTGGGCAAAATTGAGGGCTTCACCGAATCACAGGCGCAGGAACTTTATAGAATCCTGGGATTAGGCGCTATCAAATACTTTCTGCTGAAGGTAGACCCACGGAAACGAATGCTGTTCAACCCGCAGGAGTCGGTGCAGTTTCAAGGCAATACTGCCCCTTTCATCCAGTACACTTATGCCCGTATATCAGCCATCCTGAGGAAGGCCCAGGATATGCAACTGGACCTGGAAAACCCTGAAATACTAGACAAGCAGAGCGGCCTGAAACCTTCTGAGCAGGAAGTAATCCGCCTGCTGGCCGACTTCCCACAGAAAATCTCCCAGGCAGCGGACGAATATGCTCCTTCCGTCATTGCTCAATACGCCTATGACCTGGCTAAAGAGTATAATCGTTTTTACACCGAAGTGCCGATCTTTGGAGAAGAAGACCCTGATATACTACTCTTCCGGGTAATATTTTCTCGGTCCGTAGCACAAACAATCAAAAACGCCATGGGTTTATTAGGCATCGAAGTACCCGAAAGAATGTAACCTTATGAAAACCTTCATTATCAGCCTCAGCCTCTTAAGCTTAGCTTTTATCAATCCTATGAAAACCACTACTGACATCCCGGCATCCTTCCATGAGTTTAAGGTAAACAGCATAGACGGCCAGCCGGTAAACTTTGACCAGTTTAAAGGCAAAAAAGTACTACTGGTCAATGTAGCTTCCCGCTGCGGATATACCCCTCAGTATGAAGGACTACAGGAACTATACGAAAAGTATAGCAACAAAATAGTGGTGCTGGGCTTTCCGGCCAATAACTTCGGAGGACAGGAGCCCGGGTCTAACGACGATATCGCCAGCTTCTGTGAAGCTACTTATGGTGTCACTTTTCCTATGTTTGAAAAAGTTTCCGTAAAAGGGCTGGACAAGCACCCCCTCTACCGCTGGCTCAGCGATAGCAAATTAAACGGCTGGAACGATCAGGAGCCCAGTTGGAACTTCTGTAAGTACCTGGTAGATGAAAACGGCAAACTGCTAAAGTTCTTTCCTTCTTCTGTCAAGCCCATGTCTGACGAACTGATCAAAGCCATAGAAGGTTAGCCACAGCTGTATTATGAACCAATTTCAGGCCTGGATCATGGCGGCTCGTCCCCGCACGCTCCCCCTGGCACTAGCCAGCATCGGCATGGGGGCCTTTCTGGCGGCATCGGCCAGTCAGTTTAGCTGGAAAGTTCTGGCGCTGAGCGCCCTGACCACCGTCTTCCTTCAGATACTATCTAACCTTGCCAATGACTATGGCGACTCTATCCACGGTGCCGATAGTGCTGATCGCGAGGGGCCAAGCCGGGCAGTACAGGCGGGGTACATTAGCCCGCAAGCCATGAAAAAGGCTATGGTTTTATTCTCTGTGCTTTCCCTGGCCAGCGGTATCTGGCTCCTGTTTACCGCTTTATCCGGTAATCAGATGCTGTTGCTACTGTTTCTGGTTTTAGGCATTATGGCCATTTTTGCCGCCATCACTTATACCTCCGGCAGCAACCCCTACGGCTATGCCGGGCTGGGTGATATTTCCGTGCTGATTTTTTTTGGGCTGGTAGGTGTACTAGGCTCTTATTTCCTGCATACGGGTCAGCTTTCCTGGACCTACCTTTTACCGGCGCTGAGTTGCGGCTTATTTTCTACTGCAGTCCTGAATGTGAATAATATCCGTGACATTCGTACCGACAAAGCCGCCGGCAAGCGTTCCATCCCGGTAAGGCTCGGAAGGGAAAAAGCTGTTGTTTATCACTGGGCACTCCTGGCGCTGGGCATTGGCTGCTCCCTGGTGTACGTATTGCTGCGTTTTGAATCTGGCTGGCAGCTGCTTTTTTTGCTGACGCTGCCACTTATTGTCAGAAACGGAAAAGCCGTTCAGCAAAAACAGACCTCCATAGAGTTGGATCCATATCTTAAGCAGATGGCGCTTACTACCCTGCTGTATGTACTTACTTTTGGCATAGGGCAGCTCATTGCCTGAACTTCAACCGTTACTGTTCTTTTTTTAGCAATTTATTCCGCTATTTTATTACAAAGCAATTCGACTAATACGATATTATCGTATAATTTACTGCTGACATTAGCCAAAACACTTAAAATTTTTAGTCATGAAAACGATCCTTGTTCCAACCGACTTTTCTGAACAAGCACAATATGCCCTCGATCTGGCCTATGGTGTAGCGAAAAAAAGTTCAGCAACTGTAAAACTCCTCAACGTGGTGGAAGCTCCCCACGGTACATCTTTCAATGCCATGGGAGAAGTCACAGCCCCTGATGGTATGGATTCCATGTTTTTTGCCCAACTGCTTAAGCGGCAGAAAGACAACCTTGCAAAACTCGTCAAAAATCCCAAATACGAGGATATTAATGTAGAAGGTGAAGTAGAAGTAGGTAACCCTTACGAAAGCATCTCCCGTACCATTACCGATCATCAAGTCGATCTTGTCATCATGGGCACCCAGGGCAGTAGCGGCCTTGAAGAAATGTTGGTGGGTTCAAACACCGAAAAAGTAGTAAGGCGCGCCAAATGTCCGGTACTGACGGTGAAGGAGGCTGTAGACCCTGATTCTATCAAAGATATCGTATTTGCGACCAACCTGCGGGATGCCAGCGAAAAGCTCGTGAGCGCCCTGCTGGAACTACAAAAGCTTTTTAGCGCTAAGCTCCATATTATTAGTGTAAACACACCCAGTACCTTTGAGACAGATCGCTTCTATAGAAAAGAGATGAAGAAATTTGTTGACCAGCATAAAATTGAAAACTACACGCTCAACATTTACAATGATGACGTGGAAGAAGATGGCATCGTTTTCTTTGCCGAGGATATCAATGCAGATATGATCGCGCTGGCCACCCACGGCCGCCGGGGCATCAGCCATCTGTTAAGCGGTAGCATCGCCGAAGATATTGTCAACCATGCCAAGAGGCCTGTTTGGACCTTCAATCTGAAAAAGTAATTGTCAGACCACAGTATCAGGCGTCCTGCTTCCAGCGGTGGGGCGCTTTCCTCCACTCCTGCAAAGAGGTAAGATCAGCCACTGAAATCAGATCCTGATCGACAGCTTCCTTGATGAGAACATCGTAATTGCTCAGCGAAATAAATGGAATCTCGGCATCAGCAAAACGCTGACGGGCATCGTCAAATCCATACGTGAATACGGAAACCAGGCCGATGATGTCCAGCCCTACGAGGTCAAGCGCAGCAGTTGCTTTGAGCGAGCTTCCCCCTGAGGATACCAGGTCCTCGATCACCACTACCTTCTGACCCTTGATAATTTCACCTTCCACCATATTTTCCATACCGTGCCCTTTGGCCTTGGACCGTACGTACAGAAATGGCAGGTCCAGCATATCAGCTGCGAGTACACCCTGGGGTATGCCCGCAGTAGCTACCCCAGCGATAGCTTCTGCATCCGGAAAGCGCTTACGGATAAGCTCCACAATTTCCTCTTTGATGTAGGTCCTTACCTGCGGGTAAGAAAGCGAAATCCGGCCATCACAGTAAATAGGTGACTTCCACCCTGAGCTCCAGGTAAATGGGTTTTCCGTGTTTAGTTTCACTATTCCTATTTCCAAAAAAATTCTGGCAATATTTTCGGCAACTGAGGCGTCTCTCCCGTCTGATAAGTTCATAACATTATGTTTTTTAGTTTCTCCTCTTTCTCTTAACTTAACTAAACAATGTATCTACATTTGTTCATTACTTTAACGATCAGGTAGCGGAGTTACAAATTTATGCACTTAAAAAACATTTACCTTACGCTTTACAAGAAAAGACACAGGAATTGCACCAAACCTTCTTTACCTTCCCAAAGAATTACTTTTTTTACCTAACCGGATAAATACCTGCACTGTACTCTCAGGACGGCTCATTTATGAACACAGAAGTCCTTTACCAACTTTTTGAACAGGCCACCACTGCTGTCGTCATCTACCAGGAACAGAGAGGCATCATTTATACTAACCCTTGTGCTGAGTCACTTACGGGCCTCAAGAAGGAGCATATATACCCAACACCGCTTACCACATTATTTCCTTCAAATGCCAACGAGGAATTTTTGGCCCACCTGGGTGCTTTTCGTAAATCTTTTTATTACGCAAAGGCCAGGCTACTACTGCAGCAGCATGCGTACGTCCACGCCGACCTGAGTGTACACCTTCTCTCCCGATCTTCACCAAACCAGCGGGTTTTCCAGCTCAATATATACCCTATACGCTCAGGTGAAGATGACAGCAACAGCGGTCCGGAAGGTAGGGCATCTTCTGAAAAAGCCGATACACTGCAGCTACTGAATGTACTTCGGAAAAAAACAGACTTACCACTCAATGCCCTGGATAGTCTGTTACAAAGACTGGTGAGCATGCAGCCTCGTACCGATCAGCTACCTTTACTACACAGTATGCTGCAATCAGGACAACAGCTTAAACACATTGTCCGGGATATCCTGTTGTATGCAGAGCTTGAGTACGGAAAACATCCTCCTGCACCTGTCCTATTCAACCTTGAGCAGTTTGTAGATGAGCTACAGGATACTTACCGGCAGGAAGCAGCAGAAAATGGCAATCAGTTAACCATACAAGGCAAAGCCACTGCTACTTTGTATATCGCTGATACTACGCAACTGAAAGTCATGCTCAGCAAACTTATTGAAAACGCCCTGCGCTTTACCCGGCAGGGAAAGATTCGGCTGATGGTACAGGAACTCCCTTCCACCTCCCGCTCCTCAGAGGTGCAGATAAAATTTACTGTGGCAGACAATGGGATAGGCATAGAGGCAGCGGATCTGCCTGATGTCACCAAAGCATTCTTTAGCCGTAAAGCGCCCTGGGAAAATGAAAATACCGGCTGCGGACTGGGGCTAAGCATCGTACAGTTAATGGCCAATTCCTGGGGAGGCACCCTCGAGATCGTAAGCGATACTTTGGGTACCCATGTGCATCTGGTGCTCCCTATCCAATCAGGTGGTACGTTTAGCGGGTCTGACGCCAGCCTGACGGCTGATCATCATGTGGGTAAAGCCAGCCTTAAGGGCCTGCGACTGCTGTATGTAGAAGACCTCCTGCCCAATCACTTTCTTATGGAAGGGCTCTGCTCAATATGGGAGATTTCTCTGGATACCGCCTTCAACGGGAAAGAAGCATTGAACAAACTTTATCAAAACGCTTATGACATCATATTAATGGACCTGAACATGCCCGTTATGAATGGATATGTTACCAGCCAGAAGATTCGGGAAACCTCCGATACCAGCCACAGGGATATCCCCATCATTGCCCTCAGCGGCTCAGTGACCCCCGATACCCGTCAGTTGGTTGATAAATGTGGGATGAACGATTTGCTGTCTAAGCCTATCAAGCCAGCAGAATTACTCCAAAAACTTACTTCTTACGCAAATATCTGATATGGCGCTTTTCAGACGCATATTGATTATGAGCCCATGTTTAAGGCCGATTTACACAGCTCAAGACAATAAACTAGCCTATAATCGTTTATATTTTATACAAAATTAAATTTTATTATATTTTTTATACATAAAATCACATAAGTAATAAAATAAATCATATATTTGCATTAATGATTTTAATTGCTTGAAATGGATAAAGGCAGACTAAATGAAATATTCAATGAGGCCTCCGAGGCTGTCGTCATTTTTGGCAGGCAGGGAGAACTGTTATATTTCAATACGGCTGTCGAGCATCTCCTGCAGCAATCCTCTCTTGAACTTGAAGGTAAAAACCTCTTTGACCTCATAGAAGCAGATATTCACGAAGAAATCAGGACGTTTGTCGGACAGACAGATCCTCCGCAGAAACAGATTCTTGAGCAAAAGGCATTTGTCTATGGAAAAGACAAACAGGAAATTCCAGTAAGTTTTCTGCTTAGCACCATTACGCATGATAAAGGTAACATCCATATGATGGTTATTGAACCACTTGTAGCAGCCAACTCCTCCGTCAGCCCTGACTATAAGTTACTAGCCGACAATCTGCCCGAAGTAGTTTCCCTGTACGATGCCCAGGGCCGATGTATGTATGTTAACCCGGCCGTACGTAATCTGTACGGCTACCGGCAGCCTGAATACCTGGGGATAGGTGGCTTTGCCGAACTTGTGACAGAAGAAGACAGAGAAGCATTACATGAAAAAATTCATGCGGATACTCTCAAAAAAGTAACCCTGAGCGACTACACATATCGCGCTTATCAGAGCAGGGGTGAAACCATTTGGATACAGAACACCATCAAAAGGGTCTTTGACCACCAGGGAAAACTTAAACATCTGCTGGCCTACGAAAGAAGTGCAGCGCAGCGAGCCATGCATCAGCCTGAGCAGGAGACGATCGCTACTCCATTATTGCTGCTTGATACCACCTGGAACATCATTTTTGCCAGCCAGGAAGCTGCCAATGCGGTCGGTCCGTTAAACCTGAGCGGCACCCATTTTACCAAATTGCTGCATCCGGAAGATGCCACCATGGTCTTTCAGGAAAAAGAGGGGCTGATTTACAACGGTATCGTAAGTATTCAACGAAGACTCAGACTCCGGAAAGCAAATGAATTCCAGCCGTTCAACGTTAGCTTTGACAGGTTTTACAATGAGCTTGGTCAGCTGATGTATATAGCTGTGAGGCTTTACACTGCTGAAGCAGAGGAAGATTCTCTACAGAAAAGTAACGGGCTATACATGCAACTGGCTGTGGAGCATATGTATGATATTGCCTGCTTTTTTCACCATGACTACCGTCTGAAATACATTAGTCCATCAGTAGAGCAGATATTAGAGTACTCACAGGAAGCGCTTGAAGGCCTGAGTTTTTTTAGCCTGATACACCCGGACGACCGCACTGAAGCCGAAACCCTCTTTAGTAAATCTCCCCGGGAATTACCTGAAAATTTCAGCTGCCGCTTCCGCACCAAAAGTGGAGAGTATACCAAGCTCTTGTTGGTTTTGCGTACGTTTGAAAATAATCCTGAAGACGGAATACTGCCCTTCTGGGTACTACTCCACCAGGCTTCCAAGGATGAAACCGACCCAGCAGGTATGTTCTCAGAGGTTTTTGATCAGCTGGCAGATGCAGTAGCAATGGTTTCACTGCCTTCGCTTGAGATTACAAAAGTTAACGCTCATCTGCTGAGTACCTTCAGGTCAGCCGAAGAAACCCTGGAAGGCAGGTCCTTCCAGCAGCTTTTCCCGGATAGCCCGGAGCTCACCCAGCTTGAGAATGTTCTACTCAAAGCCAGTGAATCTTTTCGCCAGGATATGTGCTGCAAGGATGCGCAAGGAAATATGTTCTGGGCAAATGTGGCTGTCTCTTTTTTCCGTTCTGAGCAGGAAAATTTTGCCCTGCTGCGTATCACAGATATCAGCCAGCAGAAAGACCGGGAGAGCCAGCTGCTGCTTGCCCGGGAACAGGCTGAAAATACACTTAAGCACCGTGAGGAGTTTTTGTCGACTATGAGCCATGAGATCCGGACGCCTCTCAATGCTATCCTGGGCATGACCCACCTGATGCTGCAGGGCAACCCTCGCGAAGATCAACTCAAGTTACTACAGACACTTAAGTTTTCCGGCGACAGCCTTACTGCACTTATTAATGATGTGCTGGACTTTTCAAAAATTGAAGCAGGAAAACTGGAATTTGCCCGGGACGACTTCAATCTCCGGGAATTTCTGCATAGCATCAAACTGACGTATAAAAACCTGGCCCAGCAGAAAGGCTTACTTTTCCGGACGTTGCTGGAAGAAGAATTACCGGAAACAGTGAACGGCGATGTACATCGTCTGGGACAGATACTGAACAACCTGCTGAACAATGCCATCAAATTTACTGAAGATGGACAGGTTATCCTGAGCGTATACGTAGACGACGAAGATGAACAGCATGATACCCTGCTGTTTGAAGTTGCCGATACCGGCATAGGCATTCCCGAAGAAAAACAGTCGGTAATATTTGACCCTTATCAGCAGGCCAGTCAGCGTACTTCACGTTACTTTGGCGGTACCGGACTTGGATTATCCATAGTTAAAAAACTGGTGGACTTATCGGATGGGGATATCGTACTGCAGAGTAAAGAAGGGCAGGGGACAACCTTCAGGGTCAGGCTGCGATTTGCCAAAGCAGCAAACACCAGCCATACCAGTCCTCAGAGCGACCGTAGCTTTATCCATGAATATCAGCCGCTGGAGGGCCTTAAAGTCCTGTATGTAGAGGATGTGATTCCTAACCAGTTTCTGATGGAAGGCCTGTGTGATACCTGGCATATCGAGCTGGATACTGCGCTTAACGGGCTGGAAGCCCTGGAAAAAGTCCGGCAGCAGCACTACGACCTTATCCTGATGGACATACAGATGCCGGGTATGGACGGCTTCGAAACTGCCCGTGAGATCAGAAACCTCCGCGATCCGCACTACAACCATATTCCGATACTGGCGCTTTCGGCCTCAATATCCGACCGTACCCGGCTGCGCATTCGTGAAAATGGGATGGATGACTACATCGCCAAGCCCATTATACCTCAGGACCTGCACCAGAAGCTGAGCCACTACTCCAAAGTATTGAGTAGTACCGGAGGCGGTGCCAGTGAAAGCCGGGAGCCTGCGGCGGAAGCCCAGGAAACCGTAAGCCCTGATCAGCCGGACTTTTCACAGCTGTACGACCTGTACATCAGCGACAAGGAGGGCTACGTGACCATACTACAACAAATCCTTAAGCTCAGCCAGGAAAGCGCACTTACCATCAAACAGGCCCTGGAATCTGGCCAGGAGGAGCGGTTTCGTTCCAGTGGCCATAAGATCATGTCATATGTGCGCCTGATGAAGCTACATAAGCTGCAGGAACTTCTGGAGAATATCAAAGATCATTTTGAGGTATACAGCCCGTCTCCTCAGGCCTTCATTCAGGCTTTGGACACACACTTTACTTTCTTTATTGAGGCGGTAAAGCGAGAAATAGAAGCAAACAGCTGATGCAATTGTATCAGGACTTCATGATCAACTGCAGTTCGTTGAGCTTCAGCAGTGCCTCTACCGGAGAGAGTGTGTTGATATCGGTTTTTTCCAGCATCTCTTTTACTTTCACAAATTTTGGATCTGCCTCAAAAAGTGAAAGCTGAAAATTCTGCTGCCGGGGGATTTCCTTTACCCTTTTATCACTTTTTCCACTGATCTTATCCTGCTCCAGGTGGTGCATGATTTCGTTGGCCCGCATCACTATCTGCTGTGGCATACCTGCCATTTGCGCCACATGGATACCAAAGCTGTGTTCGCTGCCACCTTTTTTCAGCTTTCGCAGGAACAGTATTTTGTTGCTCACCTCTTTTACAGATACATTGTAGTTTTTGATCCGGTCAAAGTCATTAGCCAGTTGGTTGAGTTCATGGTAGTGCGTGGCAAAGAGGGTTTTGGCCCTGAAGCGCGGATGATTGTGCAGGTGCTCCACAATAGACCAGGCGATGGAAATACCATCATAAGTGCTGGTGCCCCTGCCGATCTCATCCATCAGCAGCAGGCTGCGGCTGCTCAGGTTATTGATGATACTGGCCGTTTCGGTCATTTCCACCATGAAGGTAGACTCTCCTTTGGCCAGATTATCGGAAGCCCCAACCCGGGTAAATACCTTGTCTACTATGCCGATAGAGGCAGCAGCAGCCGGTACAAAGGAACCCATCTGTGCCATCAGTACGATCAGGGCCGTCTGCCGGAGCAGGGCTGATTTACCTGCCATATTAGGGCCGGTAATAATGATGATCTGCTGCTTTTCGTTATCCAGGTAGATGTCATTGGGGACATAGTTTTCTCCGGGTGCCATCTGCTTCTCTATTACCGGGTGTCTTCCGTCTTTAATATCAATGGATGTATCATCGGCCATTTCAGGTTTGGTGTAACGGTTCTGGAACGCAATCTGGGCGAATGAGGTGAGGCAGTCGATAACTGCCAGGGTGCGGGCATTCTGCTGTATCTGCATGACAAATTCAGCCACTGCCAGTACCAGGTCCTGAAACAGCTGCTGCTCTATGTGCGACAGCTTATCTTCAGCATTCAGAATTTTTTCCTCATAAGTTTTCAGCTCTTCGGTGATATAGCGCTCCGCATTGACCAGCGTTTGCTTCCGTATCCAGCCGTTAGGTACTTTATCCTTATGGGCGTGCGTCACTTCCAGGTAGTAGCCAAATACCTTGTTGAACGAAAGCTTTAACGAACTGATGCCGGTATTCCTGACCTCCTGCTGCCGTACCTGCTCCAGGTAGTCCTTGCCGGAATAAGCGATCTTGCGCAACTCGTCCAGTTCCTCATGGATACCATCCCTGATCAGCCCGCCCTGGTTACTGACAAGGGGCGGATCATCTCTGAGTTCGCGCTCGATTTTTTCCAGAATGTACTCACAGGTATGCAACTGGTCGGCCAGCTTCTTGAGCTGCGGTATCTCCAGGGAGGCAAGCAGGTGCTTGACTGGTATGGTATGCTTGAGCGCCTTCCTGAGCTGCAGCATTTCTCGTGGATTGATGCGTCCGGCGGCTACCTTGGAAATCAGACGCTCCACGTCGCCTATGGACCTGAGGTACTGAATGATCTGCTTGCGCAGCTCTTCCTGCGCGAGCAATGCGTCTACAGTATTGAGCCGCTCTTCTATCGCTGTCTTTGACTTTAGCGGCAGGACGATCCATTTTTTGAGCATCCGTGCTCCCATGGGTGTACAGGTCTGGTCCAGTACATCTATCAGCGGTACGCCTCCTTCATGCTGAGGGAAGATCAATTCCAGGTTACGAATGGTGAATTTGTCCAGCCATACGTACTTCTCCTCTTCAATCCTGGCAATAGAAGAAATGTGGCTGATCTCCCGGTGTTCGGTTTCTTCCAGGTAATACAAAATAGCCCCGGCAGCAATGATGCCTTCTTCCAGGTTTTCTACGCCAAATCCCTTAAGAGTCTGTGTTTTGAAATGCCTGATCAGGCGCTCATAAGCATAATCGTGGGTGAAGAGCCAATCCTCCAGGCGGTAAGTATTGTACTGATCGCGGAAGCTCTCTTCAAAGTGCTTACGGGCCTGCCGGCAGTAAATGACCTCGGCAGGATTGAAGCTCTGCAGCAGCTTCTCTATGTAGGGCAATGAGCCGCATGAGGTAAGGAACTCCCCGGTAGAAAGATCCAGCAGTGCAATGCCGTTTTTGTCTTTTCCAAAGTGCAGCGACGCCAGAAAATTATTACGCCTACGATCCAGTACATGATCATTGAAGGAGAGGCCGGGAGTCACCAGTTCGGTTACACCACGCTTCACTACGCCCTTGGCAAACTTTGGATCCTCCAGCTGATCGCAGATGGCTACCCGCTGCCCGGCACGTACCAGTTTGGTAAGATAGTTATCCAGCGCATGGTGCGGAAAACCGGCCAGCTCTACTTCTGAAGCTGAGCCATTTGAGCGCTTGGTCAGTACGATATCCAGTATTCGGCTGGCAGTAATGGCATCTTCCCCGAAAGTTTCGTAAAAGTCTCCCACCCTGAACAGCAGCAGTGCACCGGGATATTTGGCCTTCACCGCATTGTACTGCTTCATCAGGGGTGTTTCTTTTTTACTCGTTTTTGCTTTCGCACTAGCCATAAGTTGTCCATTTTTGCAGTTGGCAGATTTTACAAAAGTAGTAAGAAGGTTAAGCTCTGGCAAAACAAATGACACCTCAAACGAGTAGATTAATATCTAATTCCATTGCCTTGACATTCAAGATCTTATATCTTCAATCATTGGAATGGAAAAAAGTGGTTTTGGAGTACATGGCTTATTATATCAACCATTATATTTTTTCTCTCCGACTACCTAAATGAAGTAAGGCCCACACCATGAGAAAACTAAAAAACGAAGAACTGGAACGATTGAGCGCAGAGGAATTTAAAGCAAAGGAAAAGCAGCCTATTGTCATCATACTGGACAATATCCGCAGTATGAACAATGTAGGCTCGGCATTTCGTACTGCTGATGCTTTTCTGATTGAGAAACTGTATCTCTGCGGCATTACGGCCACACCTCCCCACCGAGAGATCAACAAAACTGCCCTGGGTGCTACTGAGTCTGTTAGCTGGGAGCATCGCGAAAAAACCGAAGAGCTGATAGAAGAGCTGAAGGAAGCGGGATACAAAATCATCTGCATAGAGCAGGCGGATGAAAGCCTGCCCCTGCAGGATTTTCTGCCTTATAAAGATACCAAGTACTGTCTTATTTTTGGCAATGAAGTATTTGGCGTTGCCGATGAGGTAGTGGAAAAAGCCGATACCTGCCTGGAGATACCGCAGTTTGGTACCAAGCATTCGCTGAACGTATCGGTCAGCATAGGAATCGTTATGTGGGATTTTTTCAAAAAACTGGAAGACTAGGAAGGGGCTTATCCCTTCCTATCTTACTTCAGGCTACGCTGGCTGCACCTTTCAGGGTCTTACGGTCATCAACCAGGCGGCTGTTATCAGGAGTAGCTACCTGCACACGTATACCAAAAGTGTCCAGGAACTTTTTCTCCAGATTGCCGACACGCATATTGTGCATCAGTCTTACTTCTCCGGATTTTTCTGCCCCTTCTTTACGAATAGAGGCGAGAGTAGCCTCATCGGGAGCCAGCTTGTTGCCATCGTATATCCTGAGATTTACGTGAAACTGATCCCTGAATTGCTTCTTCAGGGCAGCGATTGTCATTCGCCCATGTATTAGAAGATCTGCCATTATTGATAAAGTTATATCATGAATAAAGTTTATGATGAAAGTAGTCCTTTTTGCAGTGACTCCTTGCTAAATAATAATTCAATTACTACATGGCTGAGAAATCTTCATGTTCCTAAGCTGTAAACAGCACAAAGTTTCAGATTTTGGAGTATGAGTGCAAAAAACGGCACTGATTATGTGCCAGAAGCACAACAGATTTTATCAAAAACCACCGGAGGGAAGCGTCTCTCTCCGAATAATATATTGTAGCATGGAAGAACATCCAAACCCCTGGAAGCAACTCAGTACGAAGGAGATTTATAACAACCCCTGGATAGAGGTACATGAAGACCAGGTGATCACTCCCCGGGGTGGGAAAGGCATATACGGCAGAATAAATTTTAAGAATAAAGCTATCGGCATCATCCCCCTGGATGCGCACAATAATACCTGGCTGGTGGGCCAGTACCGTTATACACTAAGTGAATATTCGTGGGAAATCCCCATGGGAGGCGGTGACCGTCATGCTGACCCGCTGGAATCTGCCCGAAGAGAACTCAAAGAAGAAACAGGGCTGACAGCTACCCGCTGGACTAAAATTATGCGTATTCATACCTCTAACTCGGTAACCGACGAAGAAGGATTCATCTACCTGGCCCAGGAGCTGGAGGCGGGAGAGACTGAGTTTGATGAAACTGAAGACCTTGCCATCCGCAAAGTACCTTTTACTGAAGCCATAAAACTCGTGATGGAAGGGAACATTACCGATGCGATCAGCGTAGCCGGTATATTGAAGGTCGCACGAATACTAAATATTTAGCCAAAAAGAAATTTTTTCAGCTCTCTGCTGTTAAGCAGTAGCTTATTTGATCAATCATGTCTTTACAACCACTAAGCAGTCATTTTCGCACTACTTTTCTTATCGCCTATCCTATCGTGCTGAGTCAGTTGGGCCACATCACCGTAGGCGTAGCCGACAGTATCATGGTAGGTGAGTTGGGCACCGACCCGCTGGCAGCCGTATCGCTGGCCAACAGTATCTTCTCGCTGGTGCTGATGTTTGGCATCGGGGTGTCCATGGCGATTACCCCCCTGGTAGCTGCTGCCGACGGCGAAGGCGATAGTCATAAGAGCGGTATCATCTTTCGGCACGGGCTGGTGATCAACATACTGACCGCTATTTTGCTCGGTATACTCATCCTGGGAGGATCTTCTCTGCTATACTACCTGGAGCAGCCCGAAGATGTGGTGGTCCTTACTATACCTTACCTCCTGATCGTTACTTCCTCCCTGCTGCCTTTTATGTTCTTCCAGACCTTCAAGCAGTATGCGGAGGGGCTATCTTTTACCCGCACGGCTATGTTTATTACGCTGAGTGCTAACCTGCTCAATATCCTGCTCAATTACCTGCTGATATATGGAAAATACGGTTTTCCTGCTCTTGGCCTGAACGGCGCCGGCTGGGCAACGCTGATATCACGGATAGTCATGGCGATAGTCATGGTCATGTATGTCAGGCGGGCATCCTGGTTTCAGCCGGGTATCATCATACAGAAGTTGCAGAAGAAGCTGGTGGTACGTATGCTCAAAATTGGAGTGCCCACCGGCTTTCAGTATGTGTTCGAGGTTGGTGCCTTCAGTTGTGCGGCTATCATGATGGGCTGGCTGGGTGCACAGGCGCTGGCTGCCCACCAGATCGCGCTGAATATGGCGGCAGTCAGCTATATGATGGTTACCGGAATTGCTGCCGCCTCCACAGTGCGGGTAGGCAAGCAGTTAGGTCAGAAAGATATCCCCAATATGCGACGAGCGGGCTTCAGTGCTTTTCTGATGGGGTTGATCCTAATGACGGTTTCAGCAGTTGTCTTTGTTGCGGGCAAGTACTTTCTGCCCTCGCTCTACATTGATGAGCCGGAGGTGATAGAACTTGCCGGTTCCCTGCTGATCATAGCGGCCTTCTTCCAGCTTTCGGATGGTGCGCAGGCGGTAGGGCTGGGCATACTGCGCGGTATGGCTGATGTCAAGATTCCTACCCTTATCACTTTGATCGCTTACTGGATCGTAGGTTTGCCGGTAGGCTACTGGCTGGCTTTTCCGATGGACATGGGGCCACATGGCATCTGGTTTGGCCTGCTGATCAGCCTGACCATCGCGGCAGTTTTACTTTTCGTCCGCTTCCATTACATTAGCAAGCGATTAGTCAGAAGTTTCCCGGCGGCAAAAAAGGTCCATGCCGCATAATACGGCACCTAATTATGCCCCGATGAGCAAATCCTACAGTATCCTGTTTCTTCTTTTTGGCTGGCTCTGCGCCTGCGATACGTCTCCCCGTACAGTGAAACGTGGAGAGGTGGTCAACCTGTACAGCAATGCCCTAACGGCTTCTGACCAGGCGCTTTTTGCTCCCTTTGAGCAGGCTTCAGGCATCAGGGTAAATATCATTAACGATGCGGGAGAAAATATTCTGGAAAGAATCAGGCAGCACCAGGGGGATAGCCTCAATGCTGATGTGCTGCTGCTGGAGGGAATAACTTATTTACAGCAGGCAAAACAGCAGGCACTACTCGATACCCTGCCCAACAACAGCTTTAGCAGTGCTATCCCAGCGAATCTTCGGGATGAAGATGGACAGTGGCTCAGTTTGGGCTATAGTGCCTTTGCCATTGCCTATCGCCGCGATAGTGTGGATACGCTACAGATACAGCGCTACCGGCAGCTGGCCGATGTACAGTGGCAGAAAAAGGTAAGCGTAATGGGAAGCGGCAGGCGTTATTATCCTTCTCTGCTCGCTTCTATGATAGCCGACGAGGGCCGTGAAGAGACTGAAAACTGGTTCAATACCTTGCTGCAACATCAGGAAGGAACTGTCGATAGCCTGGCCTTGGTAAGGCTGGTCAATACCGCTACTTATACACCTACGGCAGCAAACAATCGCAAACGGGTTAATACTGCTGCCGAAGGGCTTCTTTTTCCCGGGCCCGAAACTTACCTCCACATCAGCGGGGCAGCGATACAGGCTGATGCGCCTCATCCTGAACGCGCGCAGGCTTTGTTTAACTATCTTTTCTCACGCGATTTTATGCAGCAGTATGCTGAAAAACACCGCCTGTATCCCTCACGGCCAGATGTTCGTACGCCCGCTGCGCTAGCCCGTCCTGTACGTTTTCAGGCGGATACTACGGCACAAAGCAGGATCGCTCGCTTTGCTGGCGAGGCCCTTTCGCTGCTAGGCCAGAAAAGCACCCCTAATCCCTGACCCACTGCACTTTTTCGGCAATCGGTTTACGCCGTCCTTCCGGCCATTTGCCTTCCCTGGGCATTCCTACAAATAAGAATCCCAGAAACTTATCTTCTTCTTCCAGACCGAAGAAAGGTTTCGCCCCTTCCATATACGTAATACCTCCGGTGCCCCAGTAGCAGCCTACTCCATAGGCTGCTGCAGTCAGGTACATATTCTGTACTGCGCAGGCAGTGGCTTCTACTTCTTCTATCTCAGGAATCTTCTTTTTAGGATCGCGCTTCATCCCTATACCAATGATATGTGAGCACTGCAGGGGCTTATCTTTCAGCTTCTGGTACTTATTTTCATCAAAGCTACCATCAGCAGTACTCATCTGCCGGTAAAGCTCAGACTGGAAATCAGCCAGCTTCTGCAGACCGGCACCTGAAAAAACGGTAAACCTCCAGGGTTCAGTAAGCGCGTGGGTAGGCGCCCAGTTGGCATTCTCCAGCATCTGCTTGATGACGGCCTCATCTACTTCCTCACCACTGTAGAGGGGAGGGTAGATAGACCTTCTTTTGCGTATCAGTTCGTTGGCCAGTTCAGGATTCATCAGTATAAGGGCTTTTGGTTGAGTAGACAAGTATACAAATAATCACCTTTGGCGCAGAAACTTATACTTAAATTTTATCGCAAGACAAATTACCTTTGATACTTGTTCCAGAATTTTTTTAACTTTTCTTTTGTAGGAGAATTTTTTACCACAAATAAAATGAAAATAGATCTTTCGGGACAAAAAATACTGGTGACGGGTGCCAGCAGGGGCATAGGACGGGCGATTGCAGAGCAACTGGCAGCATCAGGTGCTCAGGTAGCCGTACACTATAACCGTAATGCCAATACTGCGCAGCATGTCGTGGATAATATTGGCAAAGGCGCTGAAGCTTTCCAGGCAGACCTGGGTAAACCGGTGGAAGTCATCCAACTGTTTGACAATGTGATGGCTAAATTTGGCCGCCTGCATGCCATAGTCAACAACGCTGGTATCGCCATCAGTTCAGAGGTTGAAGGCGACGATATAGACTTTACCGACGCCTGGTCTAAAACCATGCTGGTCAATCTGCATGCTACGGGACTATTGTGCAAGAAATCTATAGAGCATTTTACTGAATCAGGGGGAGGCCGCATCATCAATATAGCTTCACGAGCCGCTTTTCGTGGCGACACAGCTGATTTTCTGGCTTATGCTGCTTCCAAGGGCGGAGTTGTGGCCCTCACCCGTTCCATAGCCCGCGCTTATGGCAAACAGGGAATTAAGGCGTTTATCATCGCTCCCGGATTCACCTACACGGATATGGCCGAAGATTTTGTGAAGAAGTACGGAGAGGCCTATATCAAAAATGACCTGGCACTCACCTCATTGACTAAGCCCGAGGATGTGGCGCCTACCGTAGCTTTTCTGGCAAGCGGCCTGGCTGACCATGCCACCGGATGTACGATAGACATTAACGCCGGCAGTTATGTACACTAAGGAACAACTTTTCAGGTAGCATGACGGTTAAAACTAATATGGAAGAACAAGCGGAGCTAAGGGTGGAACCCTGGATGAGAGGCCTGCTGCTGCTGGCCGGTACCTACAACCTTGGCTGGGGTTTCTTTATCTACCATTTTCCCAACTCCTTCTACCAGTGGGTAAGCCAGACTGAACAGGCCGCCGCCTCAGTAATTGAATGGCAGGGCCTGGGCGTACTGTTGTTTGGTGCAGTGTATATTGCCCTGGCAATATATCCCGCCACTTTGTGGTATCTGCTGGCGGTTGGTGTAGCTTCCAAGGTATTAGGCGCAGCCTGGTTTTACTGGATAGTGCTGGATGGCATGGCTACGCGGCAGTTTTTGTTCCATCTTATCATGAACGACCTGGTGTGGGTGCTTCCTCTGGGGATCATCCTGATCAGAGCATTTCAAGTAAACCAACGTAAGCATCATCAAATAACATGAAAGCTTTACCAGATTGGATAGGTATTGTACTACGGTTTGCGGGTATTACCAATGCGGTATGGGGGCTTACCTTTGCCCTGTTTACCGACATCATGCTCCGATGGGCAGGCATGCCGGTTCCTGACTTACTTTTTTCGTGGAAGATGACCGGGCTGATCAGCGTAATATTCGGTGCAGCCTACTTTCTGGCAGCCTCTGATCCGGTAAGGCACGTACTGATCGTCACCACTGGTTTTTTCATTAAAATAACCGGCGCCATCCTTATGGTTGATTATCTGCTGAGTGATACTATTTCTACCCGCATGGCCCTATTCTTTACGCTGAAAGACGGATTGTGGGCCATCGTATTTGCTGTGATTCTCTATTATATCTTCAAGGCCGGGCAACATCCGGAAAAGGGCGCTCAACAAAACTTATCACTTGCCGATACCCTGGATAAATTTCATACCCAGGAGGGAGATTCGTTACGTGAGCTTTCGTTCCAGAAGCCCCTTTTTCTGGTCTTTCTACGCCACTTTGGCTGTACTTTCTGCCGTGAGGCCATCGGAGACATACAGTCGATGAGGCACGAGATTGAGGCAGAAGGGGTAAAGATCGTTTTTGTACACATGGGGCAGACAGCTGAAGCAGAGCAGTATTTTGCTAAATACGGATTTAAGGAGCCTTCCCATGTCAGCGACCCTCAGTGTGTCATGTATAATACTTTCCATTTAAAGAGAGGCTCTTTCCGCCAGCTTTTTGGCTTTAAGTCCTGGATCAGAGGTTTTGAAGCCGGTATCCTGAGGGGCTACGGGGTAGGCAGGCAGGTAGGAGATGGTTTCCGTATGCCGGGTGTTTTTGTAATTTATAAAGGAGAGGTTATCAAAGAATACCGGCATCGTCATGCTGCCGACCGCCCTGATTATCAGGGGTTAGCGAGTTGCGAGCTGGCTTAGATGTTAGGGTATTAATGGAAAAACTTGCTTCCGCTGTGCAGATTTATATTTTTCTCCAGGATTGGAACCCACAACATTTTAACAAGTAGAACTACAATACCCTGTCGTTATTCAGAAAAGTAGATATCTAATAAACCATCGGGCAGCCGGGTGTAAACAATTTGCTGCGCCTTGTCTACCTTTAATACAATTTCGTCATTCAGGGGAATTAGCACTTCCCTTTCCCGGTAATCCATCGCAATAAGATCCTGGGCACCGGCTTCGTAGACATCTTTGATGATGCCTAGTGCACCTTCATTTTCGTCTTTTATACTGAATCCAACGATTTCATGGAAATAATACTGATCCTCTTCCAGCACTGGTAGCTGGTCCAGGGGCAAGTAAAGTTGAGCACCTGCCAGTTCTTCGGCCTGCTCTATGGTATCTATGTCTTCAAACCTGAGAATCGCGCCATCTTTCTGTGGGCGAATGGTTTCAATAAAAAATGGAACCAGCGTCCCTGAACCTTTAAGTTGCAGAAATACCGATTCCATTTCTCCGTATGCCTCGGGATAATCCACGTCCAGAAAAACGCTGACTTCCCCATGCAATCCATGCGTCTTGCTGATGTACCCTAACTGATAGCACTCATCAATCCGCATATTATTGGCCTATTCTTTTTTCTCTTCTTGCTGCTCTTCAGCAGGCTTCTCTTCTTCTTTCTTCTCCTCAGCTTTAGGAGCTTCTTCCTCAGCCTTGGGCTCTTCTGTAGCAGGGGCTTCCGCCTTAGGCTCTTCAGCAGGCTTCTCTTCTTCTTTCTTCTCCTCAGCTTTAGGCGCTTCTTCCTCAGCCTTGGGCTCTTCTGTAGCAGGAGCTTCCGCCTTAGGCTCTTCAGCAGGCTTCTCTTCTTCTTTCTTCTCCTCAGCTTTAGGAGCTTCTTCTTCAGCCTTAGGCTCTTCTGTAGCAGGAGCTTCCGCCTTGGTTTCCTCGGTAGCAGCAGGGGCCTCTTCAGTCTGAGCCTCTTCAGTCTGAGCTTCCTCCTCAGCAGGTGCCTGACTCGCCGCTAATTCTTTCGCGCGAGCTTCGCTTACCTTTTTCTCTGCCTCAAGACGGGCACTTCTTTCTTCTTCTCTCTTCTTCATCAGAGATTCCTTCTGTCCGGAAACCTGTGCCTCTTTGGAATCTATCCAATCATTAAAACGCTTGTCAGCTTCTTCCTGCGTGATAGCTCCTTTGTTAACACCTATCTGTAGGTGCTTTTTGAGCATGATGCCACGGTAAGATAAAATCGCTCTCACTGTATCAGTGGGCTTGGCACCCTTCATAAGCCAGTCCAAAGCTTTATCTTCCCTGATGTCAATAGATGCAGGGGTAGTGCTGGGATTGTAAATACCCAGTTTTTCAATAAAGCGACCATCTCGTGGTGCTCTGGCATCGGCTACGACCACGTCGTAAATCGCCAGTTTTTTGCGTCCTCGACGCGCTAATCTAATTTTTACTGCCATAGTTAATTTTTGTTAAACGTAATGGAGCTCGTCCATTTGTCGTAAAAGACTGCAAAGATAGCAGTTTTTGCTTTAAATCGCATAAATGCTTACTTTTTAACACTGATTATTTTTATCTGTTCCCTGAGTTGCTCACTTTGTAAAAAACTATGAGTCAAAAAGATACAAACAGCCGCCGCAAATTCCTGCGCCATGGCCTCACCGCCGCTGTCGCTGCACCGGCACTCGTCCAGACCTCCTGCGCTCCTGAAGCAAAAAAAGAAGTACAGGCACCATATATCAACTTTAATGATACATACCGGTGGAAAATGGTGACTACCTGGCCGCCTAATTTCCCTATCCTGGGCGAAGGTTGCAATAAATTTGCCCAGTGGGTAAAGGAAGCTTCCGGCGGACGCATGGAAATCATCGTGTACGGAGGTGGCGAACTGGTGCCAGCCCTGGAAGTATTTGACGCCGTGAGCAACGGGGCCATAGAGCTGGGCCATGGGGCTTCTTACTATTGGGCCGGAAAACTACCGGCAGCGCAGTTTTTCTCCACTGTTCCTTTTGGCATGAATGCCCAGCAGATGAACGCATGGCTGATCGGTGCCGGTGGCCACGAACTGTGGAAAGAAACTTATGCGCCCTTCAACCTGCTGCCTTTTCCCGGAGGCAATACCGGTATGCAGATGGGCGGCTGGTTTAACCGGGAGATCAATTCCGTAGAAGACATACAGGGGCTAAAGATGCGCATTCCGGGGATCGGCGGCAAAGTATTCACCCGGGCCGGGGGCACTTCGGTACTGGTAGCGGGTGGAGAAATCTACACCAACCTGGAGCGGGGCGTCATCGATGCCACCGAGTGGATTGGCCCTTATCACGACTACCTGATGGGGTTCTATAATGTCGCCCGATACTATTACTATCCGGGCTGGCATGAGCCGGGAACAGCCCTGGAACTGTTTGCCAATAAGGACAAGTTTGCGGCATTGCCTACCGACCTGCAGGCTATACTGACCTCCTGCGCACAGCGGCTCAATATGTGGGCTCTTTCCGAAGCGGAGGTAAAGAACAGTGAATATACCCGTAAGCTCAGAGATGAAGAAAACGTGGAGTTCCGTAAATTTCCCGACGAAGTGTTGTCTGTCTTCCAGCAGTACAGTGAAGAAGTAGTAAACGATATGGTAAGTGGTGATCCCATCAGCCGGAAGGCTTATGAGTCTTACAAAAAATTTCAGGATCAGATCACTGACTACGCCCAGTACAATGAGAAAATCTACCATGCCAGTTTTCACCCGAATGTGTAATGGCAGGACTACTATTATTATGACAACACCATGACTCTCGATAATATCAAAATATCGCGGATAAACAATGAAGTAAGCTCTAAGCAGGAAGATGATGCTTATGCCGTTTGCTGGGTAAAAAACGAAGTAGAGGGAATAGAGATCGATGGCATACTTTATAAGAATGTCTCCAACGCGATTTTCTTTCTGAACCCGGTTTTTGACTGGAAGATCATAAAAAGTAATGATGCTACTTCCTCCGGTTACGTTGTTTTTCTGCCTCAGAAGACACTAGACCACCCTATTTTTAAGAACCTCCATATTAATGAAATACGGCTTTTTAATACCGGCGAAATACCCAAAATCAACCTTACTCCAGGCATTGAAATACGGGTACAGGCCATCCTGGAAATGTTGGATGAGCTCCTCAGCACTAACCTGAAACACCGGGAAGAGGCCATTCTTTCGTTGCTAAATACTTTCTTTGTCTACTGTGATGGCAAATGCAATATCAGGTCGGCCATCAGCCATAACAATTCAAAATCCAGCCTGGTCTATAAGCTCAAAAAAACAATTGACCAGCACATTGCCGAGTACCACGAAGTGGGGGATTATGCCAGGTTGCTGAATGTCTCGGACAAGTATCTGAATGAGTGTGTTAAAAATGTATTGGGAGTCAATACCAAAAATCTGATAGACGAGCAACTGACCATGCGGGCCCGCTATCAGTTAAAATTTACTGATGATTCCATCAAAGAAATAAGCTATTCCCTGGGTTTTTCTTCACCTGATTATTTTAGCTTTTTCTTTAAAAAGCAGACCGGCAATACCCCCACTCAGGTAAGAAAAGTGTAGTTCTCCCAATATTCTAAGGAAATACCGTGTTATTCGCAAGCTGCAAAACTTTTGATGTCCATATCTTGCCAGTACTTATCAAAAAAAATCTACTGTACTATGGACAGAAAAGAATTTATCAGAACCTCGGGACTAGGCATTGGACTTGCGCTAACTTCACAAACTGCTATTGGCAAAGGTATGTCCACAGCCAAGGCTGCTACGCTTCAGTCAAAACCCAAAATCATCAAAGACGGTAAGGGCAAGGTTCTTAACGTCATAGGCGATATACAAACCCATAAACTTCTGGGAACGGAGACCGGAAACCAGATTGTGGAATGGGTAGATGATGTAGAGCCGGGCACGGGTATTCCTCCCCACATTCACACCAAAGAAGACGAAATATTCAGGGTAGTTAAAGGAGAGATAGAGATCATGGTGGATGGCAAAAAGACCGTTTTAAAGGAAGGCGACATTGCTTTTGCGCCTAAAAATATCGCCCATGCCTGGACGGTTGTAGGAACGGAGAAGGCCAAAATGATTACCAGTGCCTTTCCCGCGGGTATCGAAGCCATGTTTTCAAAGTTAGCCGAATTACCAGCCGGCCCGCCCGATTTTGAAAAAGTTGCCAAGATCTGTGGTGAACACGGAATTACATTTGTATAAAGAATTTTCTCAGCAAACAGGCCGGAGCGAAGAACAGGTCTTTTCAGAAACGATCCATCAGTCAGGGTGGAAAGGGCTTACTCCGAACTATGTTCGCGGATGAATACCCAAGCCCTTACCTTTTCTTTTGTCAGTGTCATCTATGTCACAAATGCATGAGAATGATTTACCTCATACCAGCTAACAAAAGCAGAAACCAGACATAAAAAAACCGGACTTATGGGGATAAGTCCGGTTTTAGGTCAGGAGTTGAGCGTGTAAAAAAAAGTTTTTAAAGCTTTGACTGCATGTTTTGCACCAACAGGATTTTCTTCTGCGATACGCTGTAAGCAGCATCCAGGAAGTCAGCCATTTGATGCCAGTCATCCTGGGGCAGGAACTTCCGTTTGTACATTTTTGTCGTTTCAAACAGTATTTTATCACCTTCCACTTTGGCAATACTGCTAAACTTACCTGCCTCGTTGTCTATTTCGACATTCAGGTCTTCTAAACCTTTGACTCCCATGCCCTTCGGAATGCTGATCGTTACCTTGTAGGTGAAGCTTTTGGCGTGACTAAGGTAAATATGCTCGTCCCGGATTCTTTCTTTTTCCTCCAGCATGACCTGCGTGCTCATAAGCTTCCCTATTTCAAAGAGGTAGTTTTTGCCTGCTTTACTGATTAGCCCATCTAAAGTGAGTTGCTCTTCAAATTCCAAGGGAACGTCAGTGGCAAATCGGCCGCTTTGTACTAGCTTATAAGATGCATACTCATTTACGGGAAGTTCATTTGTTGCCAGTGCTTGAAATACCTCCTTTTGTTTTTCCAGCTTTTTTTGGTGTGCTGCCGCCTCTCTTTTTTCCCTTTCAGCGGCTCTTATGGATTTACCCCGCTTCTCTTCCTCCTCGCTGTCAGGATACAGTTTTTCTTTATCTTCTTTTACATAATCAAATCCATGCAGAGCAATTTGGTTATAACCTGATTTCATTGCTCCAAACAGCTTCGTATTGCTTGTCATTGTAAGCCCGCTGAGGTCATCATGAACGGACATCTGGCGTGTGATTAGCTGCTGATGAAACTCGGATGTTTTCTCAGGCAAAAGTATCTCTTCCCATCTTTCAATGTTACCACGTTTGTTGGGCGTAAAAACATAGGCCTGTGCCCCCTCCAGGTACGGCGCCATATGATCGTAGGCAGTATGGTTGGACAAATGGAATAGGTAAAAGCCATCTTTACCGTTTATTCTCAGTCCTATTGAAAGTTCGTCGGCCAGTAGCACATCTTTAATATTGCCCAGGGTGGTAGGCATTGCTACGACAATTTCAGTCCTGATTCCTTTTTCGTTTAGCAGATGGTACATGCTATTGATATACCTGTGGTTATCTGCCGAAATGTCGTCATAGTCCAGGTTATCGTAACGGTCAGGGTAGGCGAAGAAATAATTTTTCAGTAGTTCATAACGAAGCAACTGGTATGCCTCCTGACAGATTTTGCGGGTATCCGTTTCTTTTCGGTGATACTTCCTCAGATAAGGCTCTACCTGGTACTCATAAGGGATGAGCCTCAGGGTTTTGGAGAATACAATATCATTGACTTTGTTAACTACCTCGCTGGCAGTAATGCTGCTTTTTACTTCGCCTATTTCACCCAGCATATATGCCGAATATTTTGCATAGCGAGGGCTAACGTAAATCACCTGAAACTTTACGTAGGGGTTGCTAAAGTAGGGGTTATGCCAGCGTATATCGCTCTGCCGGTCTCTTTCTCCGTCTTCTAGTTCATACGTTTTGATAAAGGCTTTTTGCCTGCCCCGGGTGTCAGTGCCGGCCTCTCCTTCTGTAAACTTAGGCGCACCATAGTAGGTGCCAAAATTGATGTAAAAGCCTCTGTCTACCGAAAAGCTAAGCTTCTGGCCCATAGAAGGGTAAGTGCCATTCAAAGTAAAGAGAAAAGGACTGAAACTGATTTCATACCCATAATTAATATGCTTATCCAGCGAACTGTAGTGATAATCTATAATATCGCCTTTCTCCAGATTTGGGATGGCCAGCTTGTAGTAACTATTATTATAGCGATAGTAAGGTCTGAAGAAGGATGGCACTTCTGTACTTACTTCTACCGCATCAGACAAATCAACTTCCAGTTCTGTACCATCGGCCTTCACAATTCTGATCCCTATTGCTTCAGCATTTCTGTAGTAGAATTCCGAGAAGTTATCTAAAGCTGCCTGGTCTAACAGCTTAATTCTTTTCCTCAAAGTTTCTTTTACGAGCAGCATATCGTTATCCCGCAGGTACGAGTAATCCATTTTACTGAACAGGACTACTGCAGACTCGTTTTTCCACTTTTCAGGAATCTCCGTTCTCGTAAAGCCGCTTTCTTCTTCTCCAAAAATATCTGCGCTACGTTGCTCGCTTTGTTGCTTCTTTCTCAGTTCAGATGGTTTCAGTTGCTGAGCCTGAACATCTGTGGTAGCAAGAAGTATTGTGAGCAGTACGCTTGTGGTAAGTATCCGCCTCATATAAAATTAGTGTTTGATGAGAATAATCTGGTCGTTGTAAAATTCGCTAAGCTGGCCTACAGCCTCATTCCATGCCGGTATTGCATCTAAGGGGATATGTCCTTTTTTGATAACTACCATTTTGGTATACATTATTTTTCCCTGTTGCTTCTGGTATGCCAGCTGAAACTTAAAGTAAGGATGGTCTACTGAGACCGGTTCAGGGAGATAGCTCACCTTATAGGCAGCTGGCAAGTGTAATTGCATCTCTGATTGAATATTCACTTTGTATGGCAACTCAAAGATGCTTAGCCGGTCTTCTTCAAGTGTAAATCCATCAAATTCTTTGTCCCAGTCCAGCGCCAGATACATTTCGTTACCGATGGCCTGCACATTATTCTGCCAGGTAAAATGGTAATTAATCTCCAGGGGCTGATCTCTATCATCAAAGCCCTGATGGTGAATTTCGCTTACACCGATATTACGCTCTCCTCCCGTAAGGTAGGCCTGTAGGGCTTCGTCTTTGTTGTTAGAACTGATTCCATGGTACCTTCTAAGCAGCACAGTTTTCTGCTCTCCTCTGTAAGAAATGTGGTTTTCTCCGCTCAGCAGGCTGTTATTCAGGTGCAGGGTGGTCTTTTGCTGCACCTTATTATTATTGTAATCCAGATCCGGCACTTTATCCAGCATATACTGCTCGCCATCTTCTATCATGACCGGCCTGCCCTGTATACGATGGGCATAGTTGTCAAAACCAATGTATTTTTCGGTAGGGTCCAGAAAATATCTTTTGCCATCCAAGATCAGCGTACAGATCATATGGTTATCCACTGCCAGTGAAGGAATGGTGTAGTCGTAAGGTATATCTCTGGTACCCAGCCAGGTAAGCCGGGCATCAAAGCCTGCTATACCAAGCATGGTCTTGGCCAGATTGGCCATACCCTTACAGTCTCCGTATCTCTTCTCGTACACATGTTGTGCAGTCTGTGGGCGAAAGCCCATGATGCCCTCTTCAAAAGCTATGTACCGAATATTATCCTGCACCCAGTAGTAAATAGACTTGATCTTCTCTTCATCGGTTTGCTGGTCTTTGAGTAGTTCGTCTACTTTGGCTTTCAGAGCCACTTCATCATTATTTACTTCTTTGCACAGGCTCGCATACCAGTTATACAGATCATCGGTAGTAGCCAAAAACGGCTTATTAGTAGCACCATCAGTATAGGTTTTGCAGATGACCAACAAATGGGGATAAGTTTTACCATAAGCCGCACTGCCATTTTCATTTCTGAAGTGGTCCAGATTCCGGGCGGTATAGATGATTTGCTTACCTCCCTGGATGTTTTTTTCTTCTTTCTGAAAGTCAAAGCCTTCAAAGTTGATTTCCAGCAACTCTACCTCCAGGCCGGCAGGAATATCAAAAGTTAGCTTTTTCTCCAGGACCGGTGTATTCTCATGAAAGAAAACCCTGGTGAGATAGCGGACATCCTCGTATTTTTTCTGAAAACTGACTTTCAAAAGGTCACTGCTTTCGCCCAGCTGTTCTTCAAAATAGCAGACTTTTGCGTCATCATGGAAAATACCTTCAGTCTGATAGTTTGTATATACTGGTTTGATCCTTACTCTTTTGTCTCTGACATTTCTCACTTCCAGCGAGTGGATGGCAGAGTTTTCATCGTAAAAGATCACTTTCTCAAACGATTCAAAATCTTTGAGGGCGGTCACTACTTCTTCCACCGTTTCTGTAGCTACTACCGGGTTCTCAGGATTTTCACTTAATGAAAACTGATAAGTATGTTCTGCATTTTGCATTACAAAAGACTGGTCCGGGTATTTTTCCCGAAGGTGCAGTAAGGGTGTATCTCCCGCAATATCAACTGAATACTGGGCCGACAGGTCAGAAAATATAAAGAGACTCAAGGTCATTAGAAGATGTTTCATACGTGCTGAAGTGCTGTCAGACCAAGCTTAGTAGTTGAGAAATTTTTTGAATGAGATACGAGCGGTTAAAGAACGCACCTCTCTAATTTCCTCGCCCCTATATTCCTGGTATTCCTGTGCAGACCCCAGCCCCAGCCTGATATTTATTTCCCGCATCTTATTCTTTTTGCCCCAGTATCTGATACCTGTTTGCAGAGCGGGCTGAACCCATCCATCTTTAAGTTTAGGTTCACGGCCGTAGTTATAGTCATCTCCGAACAATCCTAATTTGGTAAACTCAAAACCAGCACCAATGGTGAAGCCTACGCTGTTAGTAGTGTGGTACGTAGCACCCGCCCCAAATTCAGCATTGATCATTATTGGAACATTGAAGGAGCCTGTGCCTATCTCTGAAAAGGTAAGGCCCAAGGAAGGAGTGAGGCTGGCAGAAATGGCAAAGTTGTCAGAAGGCTCTACCAAATTGAGCCTGGCGGTGTACATGAATGTGAAAAGTGAAAGATCGCTAGCTCTCACGTACTCAAGCTCTGATGTATTGCTGTATTCCACGATACCACTTGACACAGGTGTCTGGTAGAAATCAGCAAAGTATGTGACCCCGGTCGCGCCTATGTACCTGTCAGCAATACTTTGAGCGAATAACGACTGAAAAGATAGTAGAAGAAAGGAAAGAATGAGTGATTTTTTTAATACCATATCGAAGCATATTTAACTTTATGCTCCAAAATTATATAAAAATAAAATGTATTTATTTAATTAATAATAGGTTCTGCTCTGGTGTAAGAAACTGCAAATCCCTTTGTCACACGCTCACACAAAAAAATATTTAACAAGTTTTTTACAATAATAATGATGGAGAAAGCACTTATTTGCAATAATTAGTTTGCCAGAGCCGCATCTTGCTCTGTTTTACAATTGTAAGTAAAATCCAACGAAAGAACTGATAAGGTAAAATATCAATACTTTGCAAAAAGCAGCACTACCATTTCTTATGTTTCTTCCTCATATTTTTTGGCAAGTGCTCAACAAAAAAAATATAAATATCACTAATTTTTCAGAAATGATCCATCAGCCAGTGGCCAGCATCGGAGACGGCCAGGCCGGCAGAAAAAATACCAATCGGGATCAGATGCGCCTGCAGCCATAGCAGGAGTTGACCGTCTACCTCCATGCTTTGCCGCAGCACCTCCTGCCCCAGGAAGGCCCAGCCCAGCAGGTAAAGCAGGCGGGTACAGGTGCCTACCACCAGACAGTGGCTGATACCCCGGTGCTTGAATAATATGGCATAGGGATACCAGAGCGCTATCCAGAGATAGCCAATACCCCACGACCAGCGCAGCAGGGTGGACTCAGAGACGGTGCGGGTAGGCATGTCCAGGTCAGGGCTAAGAAAGATACCGCTAAAGCAGCCTCCGGTAGCCAGCGCAGTCGTGGCATAGTCGCCCCCTGACCAATGCCAGGCCAGGAAGCCTACTACTGGAGTGAGTAATATAGTAGCTGAGGTATGTTCTTTGCCTGATGCCATAGCAGCTTTTTTTGAAAGCAGGTAAGCGTATAACGTGCTCACCTACTGTAAATTGCAAACTGCTATTTTAACCGGTACAGGATTTAAATTCTGCTGTTTTAGCGCAAAAATCTAAGCATGTCGCTTTTTGTTCTCATATTTCACCAGTGCACTGCCCAGGTTACCAATCAGCATACCGATGGAACCAACGATGAACATCCATGTGCCGGCATGTTGCAACGACTCACTCAGGAAAAGAATACTTCCAATCAAAAAGGTGATGTTTCCCATGATGCCCAGTACAAGGTGTATCCACTGGTATTCTTTCACAATAGTCCTTAGAGGATGTAAATGGATCTGCATATTTGCTGCTTTTTAGCAGTAACACAGCCGCAGGCTGATTGATTAGAAAAACTTCAATCTCCTTCTGATTTACGCTGATCTGCCACATAATCCGCCACTTCACCCACCGGCGCCAGCCAGATTCCATTAGCCGGGTCCTGCGCGTACTGAATGAGTTCCTCCAGCATGCTTAGCCGGGTGGTTTGTCCGCTTTTTTCACCCCCGATATCGTGCCCGCCCAGCACCAGCCATAATCCCTGCTCCCGGGCTGATTCCAGCATGGGCAGGAGCGCTTCAAAATCCTTATCGTCCATAGGTACGCCGGTCAGCTGTGCCATATCCACATAGGTAGGATCGTTAGGCGCCTCATCCATCCAGCCTCTTCCCGAGACGAACAGGTCAGCGACTACCGGCACATAGCTACGGGTGGCTTCACCCCGGCCCACGAAGGTTTGTCCGCAGGGATAAGCGAAAGAAGTAGCCTCTACGCCCAGCATATCTTTGATCTGCGTATTGGCCGCTATCAGTTCTAGTCGCATTTTTTCCAGCGAATATTCTTCAATAGCTTTCTCCCGGGCCCAGACAAAATTGCCCGAGCAGGGATGTTTTACCGAATGGTTACCGATCTCATGTCCTGCGGCAACAGCGGCTTTCCACTTATCCAGGCGGGGCTGCATGGCGGAGGGGACTACATAAAAAGTAACTTTAGCACCATACTGATCAAAGAGCGGCGTACCATTGTCCACCTGGCTGGGGCGGCCATCGTCAAAGCTGAGGCTGAGCGCCATCTGCTTCCCTTCGGGCCAGGATACGGATTGGGCAAAACTGAGCACGGTTAAAAGCAGCAGGCTGAGTGTAGTGACTATTATTTTCATACTGTAAGCAGGTTGTTGTTAGTATACATAATGAACTTATTGCATTGACGTTCTTTTACTGAAAGCCTGCTGAATTTAATGCCTTTTCATGAAAAAGTTAAAGATTTGTTGCATAGCTGTTTTGACACTTTTGCTCATCGCCTGTGATAGAGACCAAGAATATGAACCGACCATCCTTTCAGGAACCGCATTTCTCGCCGACGGCACCCCGCTCTCCGGTCATATCATTCGCATAGATGGTATCCGCGAAGTCTTCTGTCCACCCATCGTCTACTGTGATGGAGAAGATGTTATGAGCAGGGATAGCGTATTTACTGATGTTCAGGGAGCATTCTCTATCACGCTGGCACCCTATGAGGAAGTAGATTATTACTCGGTGTATATTGACGGCGTTTTTCCCGGAACCAACCAATGCGCGACCATTCGTCAGTCTATCATACCGGGCAGTAAAGTAACAAACCTAAGCCTGCTTATTTCCTGCGAATAGCTTTTATTCCGGTAAAAACACCCGTACCATGTCCGGAAAGGCAATTACCAGCGCCAGGAAGATCAGCTGGATGATAACGTAAGGCACGATACCCCTGTACAACTGGGCCGTCGTAACCCCGGGCGGTGCAACCCCCTTAAGATAAAAAAGGGCGAAGCCAAAGGGCGGCGACAGGAAGGAGGTCTGCAGGTTGAGCGCCAGCAGTATCCCGATCCAGATCAGGTCTATGCCCATCGCGCTGAAGATGGGCGCCACTACCGGTACGATGATGAAGATAATTTCTATAAAATCAATGAAGAAGCCGGCGATAAACACTACCACCATCACAATAGCCAGGAAAGCCATGGGAGAAAGGTTGGCTTCCTCAATCAGTCCTACCAGGTAGCGATCGCCTTCCATACCGCGGAAAACCAGCGCAAAAGCGGTAGCGCCCACCAGGATGATGAACACCATGCTGGTCAGGTGGGTAGTCTCCTGCATCACATCCTTCAGCACTTTCATACTAAACCTGCCTTGGAAAATGGTGAGCAGAGAAGCACCCAAAGCACCCACCGCTGCCGCTTCGGTAGGGGAAGCGATACCGGCAAAGATGGAGCCCAGTACGGCTACGATCAGGAGGAAAGGTAAGATGAAAGCACCTACTACCCGCTTGAACATACCCGATTTGCGAAACTCCGCAATTTCTTCCTTAGGCATGGGAGGCGCTGATTTGGGATCAAAGGTAGCCTTCAGGATGACATACAAGAGGTAGCAGCCCACCAGTGCCAGGCCGGGTATGATGGCGGCGGCAAATAGGTCGCCTACCGATACGTTGAGCACACTACCCAGCAGTACCAGTACTACCGAGGGCGGTATGATCTGCCCCAGCGTACCCGCGGAGGCAATGGTACCCGTCGCCAGTTCGGCGCTATAGCCCCGCTTGAGCATCGTCGGCAAACTGATGAGTCCCATGGTGATGACCGTGGCGCCTACGATGCCGGTAGAAGCCGCCAGCATCGCCCCCACGATGACCACCGAAATGGCAAGTCCGCCCTTGAAGCGCCCAAAGAGCAGGGCCATGGTCTCCAGCAGGCTCTCTGCCAGCCCCGACTTTTCCAGCATGATCCCCATATAAATGAAAAGTGGTACGGCCAGCAGCACATAATTGGTCATGGTACCAAAAACCCGCAGCGACAGCAGGTAAAAGAAATCTGGCCCAAAGGTAACCAGTCCAAAAAGGACAGAAACTCCGCCCAGCGTAAAGGCCACCGGGAAACCAAAGAGGATCAGCAGGAAAATGCTCAGAAAGAGAATGATCGGCAATATCTCAGGCATGTGGGTCGGGGCTAGGTGCGGTGATGGTCAGTATGGAGCGAAAAGTCAGTGAAATCGCCTGTAGTAGCAGGAGCGTGAAACCTAGTGGAATAGCTCCCTTGACGATGAAGCGGGCAGGTAAGCCGCCAGGGTCGGGTGAGCCTTCGTTAATTGCGTAAGCATTGCCGGTAAATTTAAGGGAAGTGATAATGGTGACGTAGCAGAACGGAATCAGGAAGAGGATAGTACCAATCAGGTTCACCCAGGCCTGGGCTTTGGGCGAGAAATTCTGGTAAAAGACATCTACCCGCACATGCTTGTCGTGTTTGAGCGCGTAAGCCGCGCCCAGCAGGAAGATAAAGGAGAAAATGTGCCATTCCAGTTCTACAATGCCCGACGAAGAGGTGTTGAACAGGTAGCGGGCGGTTACATCGTAGCAGATGAGCAGCACCAGGGCGGTCGTCAGCCAGGAGACTCCCTTGCCGATGACCTCATTCATGCCGTCAATAAAATTACTGACTGATTCCAGTGTTTTTCTCAACTTATTTGCCTGATTTTGAATTAAAAGTAGCTTAAGTGCGTATTTTAGATCATAGCAAATATATCATAAATTTGCAGAGAAGGAAGCCCAACTGATGCTGTTGATTTGTTGAGGCGTTTATTTGTTGAACGAACAAACAGATAAACTAATCAACCCATAAACATCAAAAACATGAACACCGTCATCACACAACAACAAACAGATATACGCAAAGCCAAACCGGAAGCGATTCAGGCTTTTCTGGCGGAAATAGGCGAGAAGCCCTTCCGGGCCAAGCAGATACAGGAGTGGCTATGGAAGAAGTCGGCGCATAGTTTTGAGGAGATGAGCAACCTCTCCAAAAGCACCCGCGAACGGCTGCAGGAGCGTTTTGTGATCAACCCGGTGAAAGTGCAGGAAGAAAACCGTAGCAGCGACCGTACCATCAAATCCATGTTTGAGCTGTATGACGGCAATGCGGTGGAAGGCGTGCTCATCCCGACCGACACCCGCATGACGGCCTGCGTGTCTTCGCAGGTAGGCTGTTCGCTGACTTGTAAGTTCTGCGCTACCGGCTATATGGAGCGCAAGCGCAACCTGGATGCCGCCGAAATCTATGACCAGGTAGTGCTGATCAACCGGCAGGCGGAAGAAAATTACCAGATGCCGCTCAGCAATATCGTCTATATGGGCATGGGCGAACCGCTGCTCAACTATGCCAATGTGCTGGAGTCTGTGGAGCGCATTACCTCACCTGAAGGACTGAATATGTCGCCCAAGCGGATTACCGTTTCTACGGCTGGCATTGCCAAGATGATCAAAAAGCTGGGAGATGATGAGGTGAAATTCAACCTGGCCCTCTCACTGCACGCCGCCAATGACCAGAAGCGCGACCAGATCATGCCCATCAACGAGAGCAATACGCTGGAGGCCCTGCGCGAAGCGCTGAATTATTATTATGACAAAACCGGCAACCGGGTCACTTTTGAATACATCGTTTTCTACAACTTTAACGATACGCTAGAAGATGCCCGTGAGCTGTGGGAATTCACCAAACGTGTACCCAGCAAGGTGAATATCATAGAATACAATCCTATCAAAGAAGCCGATTTCAAGAATACCGAAGCCGACCGCCTGGACCAGTTTGCTGGTTTTCTGGAGAAAAAAGGCGTTACAGTAAATGTTCGTCGCAGTCGGGGCAAAGACATAGACGCCGCCTGTGGCCAACTGGCAATTAAGAAGAAGTAACTGCTATGCTTTCCTGCTTTTTGCTGTTTTTACGTTGAGCAGACTTTATTTTGTGTTCCTTGGACTGGTCTTTTTGCCTGATCGTTATTTCAAATTCAATGTCTAATTCTTTTTCAAACTTGGCTAATGTTTCCATGTTGATGAGCTTATCTCCTCTGAACAATTGAGTAACGTAACTCGGAGAAGTGCCTATCATTTTTGCAATATCTTTTTTCTTCAGTTTTCGTTCTTCTGCCACCCTCTCCACTTCGCTGAGAAAACGAAACATGAGCATATGAGCCCTATGCTTAACTTCATCTTTCTTATCTTCGTGAGTAAATAAGCTGTTAAAAGCTTGTTGTACATCTTCCTTACTTTTCAAATTCGTACTCATAATCCCCAATTTTTTCTATGATATTTTTTTCCTTCTGAGTAAGCTTCTGGCTCTTCTTTTTTAGTCGTAGCTCTATCATAATGATGACAAAGATTTTGTCACCTCTTGTAATTTCTTTGCAGTAGAGCCGATCATTCTCCTGCCCTTTGAAGAACTTCATGGCGGTAATGCCTTTGCTTCGCTCGTTGATCTCTTCTTTATCGTAAAGCTCAGTATTCCGGAGTCCGTTAAGGATGATATCTGCAATAAATCGGAATTTTTTGGCATGTCGCCTGTCTTGATGAAGATAGGCAAGAATTTTTTTACTGTTTTCAGCATCTACGTAAAGCTCCCGTTTTCCGTCGTCAGAAGAACGTATCTTGATGGCGGTGCGTTTCAATCAATTAAGCTATAGGTTAATTTTTTATAAGTATAATGGATTGCCCTTTCATAATCAAGCCTGATAGGAAAAGCAAAAAAAGGAATGCTGGCTGGCAACTCCACCTGTGGGC
>CAZFFW010000010.1:0-65749 GCA_964518125.1 uncultured Porifericola sp. | reverse complement strand
TTATTGAGGTAGACATACTTGGAAGTCTGGGCAGCTTCGGTAGCGATGCGCCTGACTGCTTCGGTGTCAATCTCCAGTGGCAGGTAAATCTCCGCCACTACCTGGCAGTTCAGTTCGCCAGCATTGCTGTTGGATACCGACTGGTTCATCAGTTCGCCATTGGGAATGGACACCAGCGAGTCATCGGGAGTCACAATACGAGTGGAGCGCAGGCCAATTTCCACCACCTCACCATAGAAAGAGCCGATCTCAATCTTATCACCTACCTTAAAAGGAGTATCCAGCAGGATCATGATACCCCCGAAAATATTCTTCAGGATATCCTGAGAAGCGAAGCCTACGGCTACACCTACCGAGGCGGTCAGGGCCCAGAGGGTTTCTATCTTGGGCGCAATGACTCCGGCAATGACGATGGTGATGACTACGATCCAGCCAACAATACGAACTACCGGAATGAGCCCCTTGATGGTAATCCGGTGACCAGTGCTTCTTTCTGCAAAAAGCTCTAATAACTTGGTGGTAAACCGAATAAAAAAGTAACCGATGATAAAAACAACGACACTCCAGAAAATCTTGCTGAGCGGAATCCGCAGGTTTTCTTCAACATCGCTGACAGTAGTGACTGTATTGTCATGCTCTCCCTCCGTGGTATCAACCGTGTCCGTGGCAATAAGCAGACTATCAACCCGAATCCGGATTACAGTATCTGCCAGTACGGTGTCCGGTGCTAACCCTGAGCCAACAGCCGGCATACGGCTGCTATCCACCACTACCGCTATGTTCGGCAGTGGGATTGATAAGGTATCAGCAGGCAGCTGTATTAGCTGTGCATTGGCACCGTAGGGCAACATAAACAGCAGCAATATGACGATAAGGCGGTACATCAGTGCAGGAAGTTTTTGGTTTGTAAGAGGGCTACTACCTGCCGGTAAAGCAAAGGATTAACCAGGTAGACCTCATCTTTCCTGGTTATGAGGCCATCGTCCATCAGTTGTATCAGGTTTAGGCTGCTTTTACCTATCTTGTTACTGGCCCGGCCACCCAGTTCGTGGTATTCGGCCAGTTCCTGGTACTGCGCCTCTCTCAGACCATCGTGCAGCAGCAGACTGTGCAGGGTAAGCACATGGTGCAGGGGGATGGATTTGACAAAGGAAAAGTCATAATCCTTCAGAGAGCTGATGTGAATGGTATCTTCCGTCACGTTACGCGTAGAGCGCATCCAGAACAGCTGGGCGATACTGAAATTACCGGAAGTGATGTTGTTCAGGTCTTTGAAATACTCATTTTCCAGGTACGCCTGCTTTTCCTGTTCACTCATTTTCTGAAACTTCTTCCTGGCGCGGTCACTTTCCGAAGGTTCATACACCACCTGATAGCCACTAACCCTATGGCGCTTCAGAATCACTTCCCTCAGTTGATGGTTCTCTATGGGCTGTAGCTCTACGATATACTCAAAATAATCGGAAATGCGGATACTTTTGTCCAGGTAACGCCAGGTGTAAAGCGTACAGCTGCATAGCCAGAATACCTGCTGGTTGGTTTTGGATATCAACTCAAACAATAACCTGAGGCATTTGAATCCACCCACTTTGCGCAGGAAGAAATGCTCCAGGTTCTCAAAAATAAAAATCACCCGCTGCTTATGCTCCTGCAGATAAACCGTAAGGTCTTCCATGCTGACAAACGTCTGATCGGGAAAAAACTCCTTCATATAAGTAAAGAAATCCTCCTCCCGGTGTATCTGGTAAAGCCTTTGTGCCCGAATGATGTGGCAACGGTTGATCGTCTTCTGGTTACTTTGCTTAAGAAAGAAGTTAATCAGCGTGGTGATGCCGCTTCCTTTCTCTCCTACCACTACCGTACTGGCATAGCGTCCCTTGCTCCAGTTTTGTAGTGCATCCTGCATCATTCTGATTTCTGTAGAACGCTCTTCATAAAAGACCGCTTCTTCCAGAGGACGAATGCTGAACAGGCGCTGATAGACATAGGGCAGCTGATGGATGGCTTTCTCCGTTTCGGCAAGAAAGTCTGAAATTTCGGTACTGACGTCTTCGGCAGCAGCATATATGCCCATTTGCCTGCGGTAACTTATCAGCTGTTGCTCTGCTTTGCCGTAATTTTCCCGGATAAAGCGGGCTGTGTAGGGCACTGCATTGCGCAGATAATCCATACTCTGCTGTTTGATAGCCCGGGTACGCTCCATGGCCCTTGCTTTGGCTACCCTCAGCTTGATTTCCAGGGCATAATCATTGCTCTTCAGCTCGCGCAGTTCGTCGTTGAAATGGCGCACCGCCAGCAGGACATCCTCATCCAGGTGCCGGTAGATCTCTTCCAGATCGGTACGAATGCCATTGATACCCTTTACTGCCCGCTGCAGCCCCTCCAGGGCTATCTGCTGTGCTTTATCTTTATTTTCCTGCTTGCCTTCGTAGACAGACAGGGCAGAGTCCAGGTTAAAATAGGATATCTGGCCTACTTCGTTGATCAGCTTTTGGATATGCGACAGCTCTTTGGTCACCAGCACTTTGGATTCGTTGACTGACTTCCGCAGGTTAGGCAGGGTCTCAAAGCTGACGATCTGCCGTGGCGATACATAATCAATTTCCGAGGTTTTGATCACCCGCTTATATTCATTGGTTTTTACCAATCCTCTTCTTTCGGGCAATTCACTCACCTGTTCTGCCGCCTGCTGCTGTATATTATCCAACAGAGCAGGTAAAGCCTGGCGATAAAGAATAGCAATGGTAGAAGGGATGAGGGTGCGGATCAGCTGCTGGTCCACATACTCTTTCTGCAGGAAGAGTACTTTTTCCATATTACCGGCATTGGCTTCACTGATCGCCTCTACGGCATTCTGTATCAGTTGCTGAGACGTATTGATCTGCGGTACAACTGCCTGTTTTACTTTGTGGTCTGCCTCTTCCCTGAGCTGGTAGTGCAGGTAGAGCAGGCGATTGCTCAGCGTGCTGAATTCCTCGTCAATACGCCAGTCATCATGCAGGGCGAAGAGCGTATTGCGCCAGCCTCTGACAAAAGACACATATGACTTATCGGTTTTCTCTCTTTCTTTCTTCAGCCGGCGGTTACTGAAGCCGGAGGCTGAAAGCTCAACCGTACCAGCACGATCATAAGCAAACACAAACTTGCCGTATACCTCTTCCAGCAAGTGGTTGATATCTTCCTTTACTTCCTGCTGTAATTCAGCCAGTTCATCCCTGATTTCCCGGCCGGTCTGCTGAAATGCTTCAGCATCCAGTTCGGGCAGACTTTTGACCCATGCTGCATCCTGGTAGTTCAGCGCATGCAGATGGCGGTCTACAGTGGCATAGACAGCATCTGATGTTTGCCAAAGCTGCTGCGAACTGATGGCCAGTTCACGGTAGATTTTCTCCAGCACGGGAAGCAGGCCGAGCGAAAAAGCTTCAATATAATGGTAGGCGGTGAGGTTGCGGAGCGGGACACGGTATTTCCAGGGCTTAGGCACAAGTTTTTCCTTCCGGAATAACTTCCGGAAAGCATTGCGGATATTGAGTGGAATACCACTGACGCCCCTCCAGCTTCTTTTCCAGGCTTTGACCTGCCTCACTCGCCAGGTATCATCCAGCAGGCTGGTGAAGCGCTGCTCAGACTGAATGTCTTCGTACTCAAGGGGAAGATTGCCAATGAATGACTTTTTGGAGGATGCATACTCCTCAAAAATTTCGTCTACCCGACGGGTTTCCGGCTTCTCATAGCGGTGCGCGATTGCATCATCTATGTCCAGTGTAAACTGCAACCACGCCTTGAAAAACAGGTGGGGGTCATTTTTTGCCCTGGCCTGCTCGTACTGGCTTACAAATTTTTCCAGCACCTGCAGGATCGTATCTACAAATTCATGCTGGTCCTGAAGAGCCTTTTCCAGCACGGGTATTACCGTCTGTAGAATTAAAGCACTGGCATTTTCCTGGATTTCTGAGGCTTTGTTGGTCATACGGGGAAGAAGCAGATTCCATGAAGGACGGCATGCAAAAATACCAGCTTCTGCAGTGCGCTATTTAAAATGATAGGTAGCTTTTTTGATAGCCTCATGCAGTACATCAGCCGCCTTTTCCAGGCCCTGCCGGATGTCGTGGAATGCCGCTGAACTGGAATTTTTGAGATCTTCAAACTGTCGGTACAGCTGACTGTCTTTTTCTTTCAGCCCGTTCAGCTCTTCGTCCAGTTCGTGCCGCAGTTCTTTGGCCTTTTGTTCAAACTCCTTAATCCTGGCGTATATTTCCTGCAGCCTTTCTTTTGACTGGTCCCCTGAATTTTGTTGTGTAGCCATAAAGCTTATCGTTAAGTTCAAATCAATTTATCAAAAAGCAGTATTTTTCCAGACACATATTTTTTAGAAAAAGCTAAAATTTGAAATTTCATTGATGAAATGACCAATGACATTCGGCTCAATGATAATGGTAAATAGCACACCAAACAAGGCCCCGAAAAGGTGGGCATCATGGTTGATACGGTCGCGCATCTGTTTGGACCGCTGATAGGAATACAGCAGAAAAAGCGCTCCCAGGATAAAGCCGGGAATAGGGACAATCGCAAACAGGTAAATATTGCTGGTAGGGTCAAACATGATGGCGCTAAAAACTACCGCCGCTACGCCCCCCGAAGCGCCCAGCGAGTTATACGAAGGGTCGTTCCTGTGCTTGATAAAGGTGCTGATATCCGAGACGACTATCGCCACCAGAAACATCCCCACGTAGAGTGCAATTCCGGTTGTTTCACCAAAAAGTGCGGTATAGTACTGTTCAATCACACTCCCAAAGAAGTAGAGGGTAAACATATTGAAGAACAGGTGCATATAGTCCTGGTGGATCAGCCCGGAAGTGATGAAGCGCCAGTACTCCTTGCGGGTACTGACCGTGTAGGGATTAAATATCCATTTGTGCATAATTTCCGGCTTGTTCCAGGCATAAAGGCTGGCGGCAACAGAAATAGCAATGATGATGATGGTGACAGAATCCATGTATTGTTAGTCGTGTATATCAGAAATTTATTTTTCTCTGGCCATCAGCTCCTCAGCAAACTGGCGCAGCACCTCTTTTCTACTGTCTTCAACCCTGATTTGTTGCAGATACTGCATGCCTGCCTCAAAATACTCATCCATTTTCTGCCGGGTAAGGTCCCTGATGTCCAGCGCATCATACAGGGCTTTTACAGCTTTTACTTTTTCTGCTTTGTCAAAGTCCACGCGGCTGAGCCAGTCTTGCAATTCTGCTCTCTGTTGGGCATTTGCTTTCTCCAGCGCTTTAATCAGCAGGAAGGTCTTTTTGTTGGCAATGATATCTCCGCCTACCTGTTTACCGAATTTTTCCTGGTCGGCATATACATCCAGCAGGTCGTCCTTTAGCTGAAAGCTTATACCGATGTTCACTCCAAACTGGTAGAGCAGATCACAATCCTGCTGATCGGCTCCGGCCAGCATACCTCCCAGCTGCAGACTAAACCCCAGCAATACGGCTGTTTTGAGCCTTATCATATCCAGGTATTCTTCCTCGGAGACCTGTTGCAGGCTTTCGTAGTTCATGTCCCACTGCTGTCCTTCACAGACTTTGGCTCCACAATGGTTAAAAGCCTTCAGAACGGACGGCAGCTTATCGGCAGATACGCTCAGCAGCAGGTCGTAGGCCCTTACCAGCATTACATCGCCGGAAAGAATGGCGATATTAGCATTCCACTTTTCATGGACAGTAGGTTTACCCCTTCGCAGCGGGGCCTCGTCCATGATATCATCGTGCATCAGGGTGAAGTTGTGAAAAACTTCAATTGCCAGCGCAGGATGCATCACCGCATCACTCTGGTAATCTTCCTGATAAAGGCGGTAAGCCAGTAAAGTGAGTAGAGGTCTGAGGCGTTTACCGCCCAGGCTCAGGATATAGCGAATAGGTTCGTACAGTTCAGCCGGCTTGCCGCCGAAGGAATAAGCCGCTAGCCGCTGGTTGATCTCATCTATGACAGGAGATACACTGGCAATCATGTATTTCGGATTCGTGGGTATAAAAACTTAGCTGTCGTAAAGCTTGTCAAAAGGAGAGATAAAAACAACTTAAACAAAAGTATTGGCAGCGGAAAGGCCTTTCTCTTTGCTGAGAACAATTTGACGCTGATTATCTTTTTACAGACAATAACTCATTTTTTAAACTAACCCTGATGCGACAACTTATTTTTCAGGTTCCCCAAGGGAAAGGCCGTGATATCCTGCAGGCTGCTAAAAAGTTTGATGCCATTAACCTGAGCTGCAGTGCCGCCAGCAATGAATCCGGTCCCATTGAAGTGGCAACCGTTCATATTTCCAATAGTAAGGTGGAGAATCTTCTGAGTGAGCTTGAACATATCGAGCACCTGCACGTAACGCTCTTCCCCAGGGGTGTCATTGCGCTGCGCCCTCCCTCCTCCGAGGCTCCTGACCAGGTGACAGACGTACAGCAGCGTAGCCCACTGGAGGTTTTTCTGGCAGGTCTGCAAAGTATCGGTTCGTGGTGGGGATTTCTCAGCTACGCCGCCCTGGGAGGAGTCGTCGTCTGGATCGGTCTGTATACCAACACCAACTACCTGCTGGTCGCGGCCATGCTGATTGCCCCATTTGCCGGACCCGCCATGAACCTGGCCATCGCTACCGCGCGTGGCGACCGCAAGCTGGTGGGCAGGAGCCTGCTACGCTATTTTTCGGCCATCAGCGTCTCCATACTGGTGGCAGCTATCCTTAGCTGGATTTTCAACCAGCAAATCAGCACACAGCTCATGGCTTCTATCAGCAACATTTCGCATGTGACGGTACTTTTACCCCTTTCGGCAGGTGTCGCGGGGGCTATTAACCTGATTCAGTCCGAAAGGAGCAGCCTGGTTTCCGGAGCTGCAGTGGGCCTGCTGGTGGCTGCATCCCTGGCTCCGCCTGCCGGGCTGGTCGGTATGACGCTGGTCATGGGGCGCTATGATATGATGAGTGCAGGCGTTTTTCAGCTCTTGCTCCAGCTGGCAGGCATCAACCTGGTGGCTACTCTGGTCTTTCGCATGAGAGGGCTGACCGTCAGAGGTGCCCGCTACGACAGAGGCCTGCGCTGGATTTTCCCCACGGGGCTGGCCGCTACTGCGGTGGCTTTGGGCCTGCTCATGCTGTGGCAGTTTACCAACTCTCCTGCCCTGCAGAGGGGCCAGAAGTCCATGGAGGCAGAGCAAATCATCAGCGAAGCAGTGAGTCAGGAAGATGATGTGTACCTGGTAGATGTAAGCGCCAGTTTTACCCGCGCCCGGATACCAGATCAGCATAGCCTGATGTGCCAGGTATATGTACAAAAAAAACCAGGCGTTTACCTGGCTGATTCATTACTCAGAAAGCGGCTCAGCAGCAACATCAAAGAAAGCATCAGAGAGGCAGCCCTAGAGGCTACCCCATTGCTGCAACTGACTATTTTTGACCCTTGAAAGATCTGATCAGCCGCTAATATCCAGGCTTTTCCGGCGATTTTTACCTGGGGTATACTCCTTACAGGGGCTTAGCTGCTATGCCTGTCGGTGAAGGATCGCCATTGCTGGGATTGGGCAGGTATCGTTTAGCGTACCAATTCAAGATCAATGGTACGGCGATCCATATCCGTTTTGATCACTTTTACTTTTACCTTATCACCCAGGGAGATGATGCGCTTGCGCCGCTGCCCGATGATGCGGAAGTTTTTGGCGTCAAATTCATAGTAGTCATCCTTGATCTCCGACATACGGACCATGCCTTCGCAGTGGGTCTCCACCATTTCCACATAGACACCCCATTCGGTGACACCGGAAACGATTCCTTCAAATATCTTGTCTCCCACAAACTGCTGCATAAACTGCACCTGCTTATACTTAATGGAAGCCCGCTCAGCGTCAGCGGCACGTTTTTCCATTTCAGATGCGTGTTCACAAAGCTTCTCGTACTTATTACGTTCCCCTACCTGGGCGTCGTCAAGGTACTGCTGCAGCAGACGGTGGACCATCACATCAGGATAGCGACGTATGGGCGAAGTAAAATGCGTATAATGCTCAAATGCCAGCCCGAAGTGACCTTTGGACTCGGTAGTATACTTGGCTTTGGCCATGGTGCGAATGGCCAGCTGCTGGAGAATATCCTGCTCCGGCTTACCTTCCACTGCCGACATCAGTTCGTTGAGAGAAGCAGATATGGCTTCATCCGAAGTATGCAATTTATAGCCAAAGCGCTGGGCAAACTCCGAGAATTCCTGGATTTTGGTTACATCCGGATAGTCGTGTACCCGGTAAACAAAAGTGTTTTTCTCTTTGCGTTTTTTGTAATGAAAGACAAATTCAGCTACCTTCTTATTGGCCATCAGCATAAATTCCTCAATCATTTTATGGGCATCCTTCCTCACTTTAGGTACTACTTCCAGCGGATTTCCGGCTTCGTCAAGGCGAAAGCGCACTTCGGTAGTCTCAAAGTTGACTGCCCCTCTGGCAAAGCGCTCGTCGCGCATCTTTTTTGCCAGCTTGTTGAGCGTCACCACTTCTTCCGCATAAGGCCCCTGATTGCCTTCAATTAGTTCCTGGGCATCCTCGTAGGCAAAGCGATGGTCTGAATGAATCACTGTACGGCCTATCCAGACGTCTTTTATTTTGGCATGCTGATCCATTTCAAATACTGCCGAAAAGGTCAGCCGGTCTTCATGCGGCTTAAGCGAACAAAGCTCATTGGAAAGTTTTTCGGGCAGCATGGGGATTACCCGGTCTACCAGGTAAACAGAAGTAGCCCTTTCTTCAGCTTCCTGCTCCAGGGCGGTATCCTCTTTGAGATAATGGGTTACATCAGCGATATGTACGCCTACCTCCCAGTTGCCGTTATCCAGTTTGCGGAGTGAGAGGGCGTCATCAAAATCTTTGGCATCTACCGGGTCAATGGTAAAGGTCGTCACTTCACGAAAGTCCCTTCTTTTGGCCAGTTCTTTTTTATTGAGGCTGAATTTGATCTTACGGGTTTCTTCCAGTACATCATGCGGAAACTCAAACGGCAGATCAAACTCTGCCATGATAGAATGGATTTCGGCATTATTTTCTCCGGCAGGCCCCAGCACCTTGGTCACTTTACCTACAGGACTCTTATCCTCTTCCGGCCATTTGGTCAGTTCTACAATGACCTTATCATTATTACTGGCCCCTTTCAGGTCTTCCAGACGGACAAAAATATCAAAGTGCATCTTGCGGCTGTCGGGTACGACAAAGGCAAAACGGTTGGACATCTCTACCCTACCGACAAAGTCTTTACGGCGGCGCTCCACAATTTCTATCACTTCACCTTCCGGGCGCTTGTCACCATAGCCGGGGCCAAATGACAGTACCTTTACGATATCACCATCCAGGGCATTTTGCAGAAAATCAGCGTCCACCTTTAGGTCCTGCTCCAGTTCGTCGCAGATGATGAAAGCGAAGCGGGGGTTGACAAAATCTACTCGACCCAGAATTACTTTGGGCTCAGTGGTGGTCTGGTATTTACCATTGGCGATCTTTTTGATCTTACCTTCGTCCTCCAGTTTGTTGAGTATATTGGGAAGTGAGTTTTTAGAGGAGCGGTCGTTCAGGTCCAGCTTTTTGGCAATTTGCCGGGGAGAGTAAGCTTTGGTAAGGTTGGCATCCAGCAGGCCCTGGGCCATTACTGTAAGTTGTTCGTTACTAAAAGATTGTTTGCCCCGTGAACGGGACCTGGTTTTTTCTTTATTTCTTTTTTTAGACATATCAATTTCAAAAAATTCTGTAATGTATTTACTTATGGCGAGCGTAGTGATTCTGGTAAAAGTTTCAGGAGGCTGACTTCAGGTGGGAGGATTTACACTATGGTAACAACACTAAAAGCAAGGCGTATGTTACATTTCATGCTCAAACCATCGTAATATTTTCCTGTCTGATGGGCTCCAGGGACTGCAAATGGAGAAAAACCTGCGCCAGCATGGATACATTGCGCTTACAGTATCCGGCGATTTTATCCAGCGCATTATCCACATGATAGGTCTTATTGACCTGGCTGCCATCTATTGCTTCCTGCTTTACGGCCTCCACCCCAAAGAGTCCGGCCAGCAATTCCAGCGGCGTAAAGCTTTTGTAGTCACCGAATTTCCAGAGTTCCATGGTATCCACATGGCGGATTTCCCAGGATTTTTTCCCACTCATCTCCATCGCCGGAGGCAACGTAATTCCATTGATCAGCATACGGCGGCATAGGTAGGGAAAGTCAAACTCTTTGCCGTTGTGTGCGCACATCCTGAGCCTGGCCTGGTCAAATTTGAGGACGGTTTCCCTGAAATTCTGCAACAGGCTCAGTTCATCATCACCCGAGATGCACTTGATACGCAGCTCTGTATCTCCGTTTTCCAGGGTATTGAAGATACCCACGGAGATCACGATGACTTTGCCAAACTCCGCGTAAATACCAGCCCGGTCAAAGTACAGATCTGCATAGGACTCGTCATCGTGCCGGCGGATATGTTCTGCCTTTCGGTTCCACTCTTTTTTCATCAGTTCGCTGAGTTGCTCGTATGCGGGTTCAGCAGAAACTGTTTCAATATCTACAAAAAGCAGGTTACTCAAGCTCGCTTCTACAGCCATAAGAGGTGCATTTAGGTAAAAAATGATTTACAGGAAGATATAAAAAAATCTTGTGAAGGCAGGTTATTTTTCAAAATCCTTGTAGAGCATACTGGGCTGGATGCCCTTATTATGCTGGTACTTCTTGCTGTGGTACTCCTCAAAAGGGCCTTCAATGGCATGGTAAAATATCTGACAGATCTCCACCCCGGTATAGATACGGATGGGCTGCACGCAAAACATCTCCAGCGTCCAGAAACCGGCAAAGCCCACATCACCAAAACCAGCAGTGACATGGACAAACAACCCAAGGCGCCCGATAGAGGAACGCCCCTCCAGCATGGGTACGTAGTTGTGCGTTTCGGTGTACTCCAGTGTCCGGCCCAGGTAGAGCTTATCTTTTTCCAGAAGCAGCCCTTCTTCCGGAATACTGATCTTTTGAGCGGTATTCTCCTGCTTCATGTCCAGCACCGGATTATCGTAGACCAGCAGGTCATGGTGCAGACGAAGATTATAGCTATTAGGGTTAAGCTGTTCTTTCCGAAAGGGATCAATGAAAATATCCTTATTAAGTTTGGCTTCAATAGATTTGCCGGATAGTATCATAATGTTGATTACAAAAAAGTCTGTACTACGTAAATATACCCCAAAAGTAGCCAATAAATGCCTTGAATCCATATGAGCGGGATGAATGTGGGAATTAAAAGATTAATTCAGCAGTAAGGAAAAAATTTTTCGGTAGGCTATTGTTATTTAAAAAGCCCTTTTTAACTTTGTACTCCAATTCAGAAATAAGCGAAAGTAGCTCAGCTGGTAGAGCGCAACCTTGCCAAGGTTGAGGTCGCGGGTTCGAACCCCGTCTTTCGCTCACAGTTTTAAAAAGCGACTCTTAATAAGGTCGCTTTATTTATTAAAGCCGGGATGGTGGAATTGGTAGACACGCAAGACTTAAAATCTTGTGGCCGTAAGGCCGTGCGGGTTCAATTCCCGCTCCTGGTACTAAAGCAAAAGCTGGTCGTTAGGCCAGCTTTTCTTGTTTTTGATCCTTTTTAACAAAAAACTTAAAACCTTGTGGCCGTAAGGCCGTGCGGGTGCAATCGGGCGGCGATCCGCTCCCGCTCCTGGTACTAAAGCAAAAGCTGGTCGTTAGGCCAGCTTTTCTTATTTCTGATCCTTTTTAACGAATCATAAAATCTTGTGGCCGTAAGGCCGTGCGGGTGCAATCGGGCGGCGATCCGCTCCCGCTCCTGGTACTAAAGCAAAAGCTGGTCAATAGGCCAGCTTTTCTTGTTACTGCGCATCCCGATCTTTTCTAAATCTAAAAGAGATTATTCAATCAGTGACTGATATTTTTATGGAGAGGGTGTACAAGCCTGCCTTACTGCTTGTTCAATTTTGCAATACGCACCAGTCCATCGTCTACGATTCGTAGAATATATATATCGCTGGGGAGTTGATGGAAATTCAGTCTCACCCCCATCCTGTAGGGATATTTAGGAACATTTTTGTATTTATTTCCTCTCAAATCATATACGGCTATTTCCGCGTCATAACCGACACCTTCTATCATCATTTCACCCTCAGATGGGACAGTATAAATTTTGAATTCTGCCCTGGGTTTATCCGCTACTACAGCAGTCTCCCCACCTTTCTCTTCACTGACTATCTCAAAGCGGAGCATTTTTTCCACAAAAGCACCGTCGGCATCAGTAGCTCGCAGCCTGGTTTTAAGGGTGGTCTGCCCTTCCTCCAGAGGCTTTATCAGCCAGAGCTGGTCAGCAACCACTTTTACCTTATCATAGTCGGTATCAGCAGCGGGAAGAACTTCGTAGACGTGTACATCCAGCGTATCGGGATCATCGGTACTCAGCCTGGTAATGAGCGATTTAACTGAAATATTCGGTGACAGCTCGTTTGTCCTGGCGATGATATCAACAGGCTCATGGTTGGTCTCTTTATTCAGCGTGTCTCCCTGTACGGCAATGCCATGCATTTGCTTTAAGTCGGTCAAATTCTGAAAGTGATACTCATGGCCAATGGCAAGGGTACTAAGGAAGCAGAGAAGCAGTACGATCGTGGATTTCATAGGGCATACATAAAGATAGGTAACAAATCTATCAGATCAGGCCACAAAAGCATAAGCTACTTTTCCGGCAACATTACATGCCTGAGACGATCTGTAAGTGTGAAAAATCACAAAAAAGCCTTGCAAAAAATGCACTTATGTAAGAATGTTTTGACGTGTTGGAATGATGCCGAACCCTAAGGGTATTATTTTGGGCGTTTTACCACATCCTTGCTTCCCTGATGTATCCGTGCCGTATTCGCCCGATTTTGAGGGTACTCTAAACGGAGCACCTATACTGACATTACCTTAGTGGGGCTATCGGAATAATTGCATAGAGAAGCAAAAAAATGATTACTGAAAAGTGTAGGGATGACCCATCACACTAATTCTCCACTCCTGTGGGCAAATCATAGTGGACTGCATTTTTTTGGCAGATACTTCAGCGTGCTTAAAGGTTTCACTGCTGCAGGTCGCGACGTAACTGCTCGCCGGCCAGTACAATGTCACTCCCGCTCGGTGTCTGAAACACCTCCAGTTCAAAGTGTTTGGCAGCAGCAATCAGGTGGTCAAAGATATCAGACTGTATACCTTCGTACTCCGCCCAGGCTACGGTGGCCGTAAAGCAGTAGATCTCAATAGGAAGCCCCTTATCGGTGGCGGGTAGCTGCCTGACCAGCAGGGTCATATCCTGGCGAATACGCTTGTCATGTCTGAGGTAAGCCTCAGCATAATGCCTGAAGACACCAATATTGGTCATTCTGCGGCCGTTAATCAGTTCTCCGGTATCTACGGCATTGGCTTCGTTATAAGCCTCTATTTCCTGTTGACGGCGGGTCACAAAATCCCTGATAAGGAAATAGCGTTTAAACCGCTCTCTGAGTTCAGGGTCTACAAACCTGACAGAACGCAGATTGACATAGATGGCCCGCTTGATCCTGCGGCCACCGCTTTCCTGCATGCCTCTCCAGTTCTTAAAACTGTCGGTGATGAAATAAAAGGTAGGGATAGCGGTAATGGTTTTGTCCCAGTTCCTGACTTTCACCGTATTGAGGTTCATGGCGATCACATCGCCATCTGCGTTATATTTGGGCATTTCTACCCAGTCTCCCACCCTCACCATATCATTAGCAGAGATCTGCACACTGGCCACCAGACCAAGAATGGTATCTTTGAAAATCAGCAGTATGATGGCGGTCATGGCGCCAAAAGCACTGACAAAGTAGATAGGAGAGCGTCCCATCAGAATGGACAGGACCAGTATGCCAGTAATAATATATATGATAATCCTGCTGAGCTGGAAATAACTGGCCAGGGGCTTATCTTTGAAGACATCGCTGGTATTGAGGAAAAATTCAATTCCCCGGAGCAGCGAAACAACGACCAGCATGATTACAATGACGATGTAGGCGTCGGTGAGTTTGATCACAAAGGGCAGGAAATCCTCAAACCCGGAAAATACCAACGGGGCAAAAGCTTTGATAATAACCGCCGGTACCACATGAGAAAGGTTGCTCAGGACCTTATAATCTATAAGGATATCATCCAGTTTGGTAGACGTTCTGAGAAAAAACGAATACATAAACTTAACGATGATATAACGCGTGATAACGAGCGAAATGTAGGCAAACAATAAAAGCAAAAGGAGAAGGATGAAAGCCTTCAGATAAGGCAGCCACTGCGCCATGACGCCTGCCTCTGTCAGTAACTGTTCTATCCAATCCTGCATGAAATCTATCATAATGCTGCGGTTGCAGTAAAAAGGCTAATCAAAAGTAGCACAAAGATATAAGGTGTGGTGAGAAGATAAGGCTTATTGCTAAGAATTTGCTAAGAGCGTTTGCCGAGCAAATCTTAATACTTTCCACAATTTATGCTAAATAATTACTACTAATCTTTCTACTGCAATTCCCCTCTTCCCACACAAAGCATGCATTTCACTTGAATTACCAAACCTGTCTTGCTTAATTGTGCCTTACATCCGAAACCTTACAGTGCCCAGGACAGAGGTGGATGGTTTCATAACCACAAAGTAGACATGGATAGAGAAGTAGCATCAAGGCCGACGAAAAATTATGATTCTGAGTTTTGTGGAAGTATTCCCATCCAACTGATCAATCTTATCCAACCCCATGGGATGCTGCTGCTTTTGGACCATGCCTTTCGGCTTGTACAGGTCAGTGAGAACACCAGCCACTTACTGGGACAAACAGCGCAGCAGCTGGTAAATCAGGATTTTTCCGCTCTCATGTCTGCCCGGCAGTTTGAGCAGTTTATGCAAAAAATCAGTGGCAGGAAGCGTCATAACAGTATTCCTCTTGCCTTGATGCTGGATACTGAAGATGGACAAAAGCGCTTTACCGCGGTCATCCATATCCATCCCAAATTCTACCTGCTGGAACTTGAGCCACTGGAAGACAGCAGCAGTGATATTACCTTTATCAGTGCTTACCAGGATATCAAGTCTATCACTACTGCGCTGCAGGATGCTGCAGACATTAGCAGCATGAGCGCGATTGCAGCCCGGGAGATTCGGGCCTTTTCTGGTTTCGACAGGGTGATGATCTACCATTTTGACAGGCAGTGGAACGGCAAAGTGTTGGCTGAGGCCCAGGAGGGAAGTATGGAACCGTATTTAAACCTCACCTTTCCCGCTTCTGACGTGCCCAGCCAGGCCAGAGCCTTGTATTTAAAAAATCCTTACCGCCTCATACCAGATATTCAGGCGGCGCCCGTCAGGCTCTACCCGGTGGTCAATCCTGTGCAGGGAGGCTTCACCGACCTTTCTGGATGCAGCCTGAGGAGTGTGCCCCAGGTACACCTGGAATACCTGCACAATATGGGCGTTCAGGCTTCCATGTCTATCCCGATTATCGTGGACGGTAAGCTGTGGGGCCTCATTTCCTGTCATCACCGTACTGCCAGATGGGTGCCTTTTGAGACGCGTTACGCTTTTGAGGTGCTTTCCCAACTGATCTCCTCGCAGATCGCCTCCCGACTTCGGGCCGACCGCCTGTCACGCTTACACAGCCAGCGGGCACTGGAGTTGAGGCTTATTGAACAAATCTACCGCAGTACAGAACTTTCTGCACTACTAACGACGGAGGGTGATGCCCTGCTGGAGCTTTTTGATGCCGGCGGAGCCTGTCTGCTGCTTGAAGACCAGCTACTTACTGTAGGTAATACTCCCGAAGAAAACCAGTTGTGGGATCTGATCAAATGGCTTAAAATACACAACAGAGAAAAAATCTTTCACACCAACAACCTCTCAGGTCATTTTAATAAAGCCGCCGCCTATCATGAGACAGGCAGCGGCCTCTTGTCCCTGCATTTCTCCCATTCTCCCGCAGCCTACCTGATGTTTTTCAGGCCGGAGATCATACAGACCGTCAAATGGGGTGGCAACCCTAACGACGCCATTCGTTTTGAAGAAAACAAAGAAAAGTACCATCCCCGAAACTCTTTTAAAATGTGGCAGGAAGAGGTCCGGAATACGTCGGCAGATTGGGAAGTTTCACACCTCGAAGTAGCCAGTAACCTCAGAGCAGTGCTGATTGAACGAATACTGATAGACCTGCAGGAATAAGACTCAAAAGCAGGAGGTTTTGATAGGTAAGACAAAAATGGATTTATCAGCTTCATCGCCTCATTCGGTAAAATACGTGGGCCAGCCGCGCTTACCGAAACACGCTTACCGGCAACTTTTTGTTGAATGCCAAATGAAATAACCCCTTCTCTCAGTGGTTAATGTGCCTGTAAGGTTACTTAAAAGCACCTATTGGGCAAATGGATTGAGCGCTATTTAAAAAAAATCCCTATTTTTGGATTTTTATTAGTATTCCATTTTTTACATGCGAAACCAGAAAGTATCCGATCAGGCATCATCCAAGCCGGAAAATAAGGTGAAGGATGATTTTTTTATCGTAGGCGTAGGCGCCTCAGCAGGGGGACTGGAAGCAATCAATGAACTGTTTGACAATATCCCCGAAGCCAACGGTTTCTCCTTTGTCGTTATCCAGCATCTGTCGCCCAATTATGAGAGCCTGATGGATGAGTTGCTGGCCAAACATACCAAACTCAAAATCATCAAAGCAGAAGAAGGTAAGCTAATCCTACCCAATTGTATCTACCTGATCCCCAATAAAAATAATATGGTGGTCAGAAACGGGCACCTTCACCTGATTGACAAACCCGCATCTTCCATCCCCAATAATGCTATCAATGTTTTTTTTGAATCCCTAGCCGAAGACCGCGGCAAACAGGCCATAGGCATTATCTTGTCAGGCACTGGCTCCGATGGTACTAAGGGAATTGCTGCTATCAAGGACAAAGGAGGAATGGTCATTGTTCAGGACCCGATTACTGCCAAATTTGACGGCATGCCCAATACCGCCATAGAATCAGGGAATTTTGACTTTATCCTGCCCCCGGAACTGATGTCGGAAGAGATCATCCGCTACCCCGAACTCCTGCGGAAAAGCCGGAAAGACGGGCAGCTGACTTTTCCTGACGGGGTAGATGCTTTTCAGAAAATACTGCGCCTGATCCGCGAAAACACCAATTACGATTTTACTTACTATAAACGTCAGACCCTGGAGAGAAGGATCATCAAACGCATGACCGAAACCGGGATAGACGAAATGCGGGAATACGCGCTCTACCTGCTCAACAACCGGGAAGAAATTGAAAAGCTGGCTGACGAATTTCTGATTGGGGTGACCAGCTTTTTCCGTGACCCACTAGCCTTCCAGGTTATCCGGGAGCAGGTGATACCCGAGATCATCAGCCGCAAAAGAAATGACGATCAGCTCAAGGTCTGGGTGGCTGCCTGTAGTACCGGGGAAGAAGCCTACTCGCTGGCAATCCTTATCCATGAATATATGGAAAAGGTACGTAAGGAGCTGAACGTCAAGATATTCGCTACCGATATGGATTCCCGGGCCATAGAGTTTGCGGCCAAAGGCGTATATGCTGAACAGATTGAAAATGACATCCCCCGGGATCAGCTGGAAAAATACTTTATCCACGACGGGCAGTCATACATCGTCAGCCGGGATATCCGTAAGATGGTCATCTTCGCCCAGCATAATGTCATCAAAGATCCCCCTTTTGGCCAGATGGATATGGTCAGCTGCCGCAACATGCTGATTTATATGCGGGCCGAGCTGCAGAAAAAAGTAATGGAGACCTTTCATTTTGCGCTTAATGTAAGCGGTTTCCTCTTTCTGGGCTCCAGCGAGAGCAGCGGACCGATCAAGGAATCGCTCCGGGAGATCAGCAAAAAGTGGAATGTATACCAGACCATCAGCAAAAGTAAGGCTTTCTTGTTTGACAATCAGCCGCTGGAAAACAACCAATTCACCAAGAAAAAAACCAATAGCGCCTCCTCTCTCCTGCCGGCCCGGCATTCCCTTGAATCCAAAATGAAGGAGGCTTTCCATGAAGCCATTACCGAGGAGTTGGGCTATGCAGCCGTATTCATCAGTGAAAACTATGACCTGCTGCAGGCTAGCGGAGATTATCAGAAATTTATCCATCTGCCGGAGAGGCAACTGCGTATGAGCCTGCTAAAGCTGGTGCCTAAGGAAATTACACTACCCCTCACGCTGGCATTGCGTAAGGCCCTCAGCCACAATGAAAAAGTAAGCACCAAGCGCATCCGGCTGGGGCATGAGGATAAGCGAAAAATATGGAATATCGTGGTCAAGCCCTACCTCTCCTCTCATGAGTACGAACAGAAATTCCTGCTGGTAATCTTCCGGGAAGAGCAGGTAGAGGAAATGCCGTCAGAGGATAGTGAGCGCTTTGAGCAGCAGATCAATATGGACCGGCTGGCAGAACTGGAAGAGGAGCTCAAAGAAACCAAGGAAGACCTGCAGCTGACGGTAGAAGAACTGGAGACCTCCAACGAAGAACTACAGTCGCTGAACGAGGAACTACTCTCCTCCAACGAAGAGTTGCAGAGTACCAACGAAGAACTACAGTCGCTGAACGAGGAACTGCATACCGTCAATGCCGAGCACCAGATAAAAATCAGAGAGCTGATCGAGCTGAATGATGACCTGAATAACTATTTCAGCAGCTCGCAGATCGGGCAGATTTTCGTGGATACTAACCTGGTCATCCGTAAGTATACACCCACCGTTACCGAGCAGGTCAACCTTATTGAGTCTGATATCGGACGACCGATCAACCATCTGTCCTATAACATCAAGTACGACCACTTTCTGGAAGATATCAGGCAGGTCATCAACAGCCGCCATCCGATAGAGAAAGAGCTGGAGGTCAGTGGTCAGACTTACTTCCTGATGCGCATCTATCCCTACATCCGGGAGGATAAGTCGGTAGATGGAGCGGTAATCACCTTCGTGGACATCACCAGGGTCAAACAACTGAACAACCTGCTTCAGGGTGTACTGCACAGCTCACCCAATGTGATCATGGCTTTTGAGGCCATTTACAAAAATGATGAGGTAGTAGATTTTTCCTGTACTATGGCCAATGATGCTATCAGTAAAATCCTGCAGAAAGATACGGACGAAATCATTGGCAAGACTCTACTGCAGACCCTCCCCGGATTCAAAAAGGAAGGGTTGTTTAAAAGGTTGAAAAGAATTGCGACGGCCGGAGGTGTCATCAGGCAGGAGATACACTACCAGCAGGAAAATTTCCATACCTGGCTGGAGGTATTGGCAGCCCCCATGGAAAAGGGTATTGCCCTGACCATCACGGATATAAATGAAAAGAAAGCATCTGAAAGCGAGCTGGTACAGGCGTACGAAGACGTCAAACAGGTGGAAGAAAAGCTGCGTTCGCTGAATACCGAACTGGAAAACAGAGTAGATGAGCGTACCCGGGCACTTTCAGAAAGTGAGCACAGGTTTAGGGTAGTAGCCCAGGCTACCAATGATGCCGTATGGGACTTGAGCCTGGTCAGCAATGACTTCTGGTGGAACGATACTTTTGAAACCATTTTTGGCTACGAAAGGGACAAGATGGAAAATGGCATCAGTTCGCTGTACGAACATCTCCACCCTGACGAGGCTGAGCAGGTAAAGCAGTCGCTGGATGAAGTCATCAACCAGGGGAAAAAACAGTGGTCGTATGAGCACCGCTTCAGAAGAGCAGACGGTACCTATGCCTTTGTTTTTAACCGGGCATATGTGCTGCACAATGAGTACGGCATCCCCTACCGGGTGCTGGGCGCCATGATTGACATCAGCAAAATAAAGGAGATACAGGAAGAACTGCGGCAGAGTAATGAAAACCTCAGGCATATCAATGTAGACCTGGACAATTTCGTATACACGGCCTCCCACGATCTCAAGGCGCCGATTGCCAACCTGGAAAGCCTGATGGGCATGCTCAAGTCTGAGCCGGTCAATGAAACTGAACGGGGAAAGTTCATCATCAATAAGATAGACTCTTCCATCAGTAAATTTAAGGATACGCTGAATGCACTGGCCGAAATTACCAAAGTACAGCAGAACCTTGACAGCACCAATGAACACCTGTCTATACAGGCGGTGCTGAAAGACGTAAAGGAAGATATCAAGAAAGCTATTACAGAAAGTAAGGCAGATATTCGGCAGAATCTGCAGGTAGACAATATCTATTATCCTAAGATCAACCTGCGCAGTATCTTGTATAACCTGCTAAGTAATGCGATCAAGTACCGTCATCCGGACCGCCCTCTGCTGGTCAGCGTGAACACTTATGAGCAGGATACCTACATCGTGCTGGAGGTTGAAGATAACGGCCTGGGCATGAATGAGCGGCAGCAGGAAAAGCTATTTTCCATGTTCAAAAGATTCCACAGCCATGTCAAAGGTACCGGCATCGGTTTATACATGGTAAAGCGCATGGTGGAAAACAAAGGCGGCCACATTGAGGTAAGCAGTGAAGAAGAAAAGGGCAGCATCTTCAGGGTGTACCTCAGGCAGTAAAAAGGTTTAGCTGGATCAGGGAAACGCATTTTGCCCAACTTTGCCACTGCACATACAGCTATCGTTATTTTGCAGACATGATTCCTCTCCACCGGGACTATTCCGGTCATCATATTCCCATCGCTCAGAAACATGAACCTTTAGTGTCATAGTCTACGCCAAATCTATCCTAAAAGCCCGGTTCCTTACAGGAATGTACAAGGGCAAAGTAACTCACAACTCACCAGGGATAAACCTCACCTGACGGCCATTTTTTCCCTGATACTGAGGTAGTTATTGAGTTTCTGCTCCAGCATGGAAGCCACACCCGGCTCCTGGTCAATGATGTTCTGCTGCTGACCTAAATCTTCAGACAGGTTAAACAACTGGGGAGGGCCATCCTGCGGGTCACCCTGTGGACGGGGATAGCCCCATGAAAATCCGCCCGGTCCGGTTCCATTGATATACACCCAATCACCCAGACGCATGGCATGTAGCCCATACACTGACTCGACCAGCAGTTCGTCTCGCAGGGTGTGTGGTTCATTACCCCCCAGCAGCACCGGGAGAAAACTGTAGCTATCTTCTGCATTCGTTGCCTGATCCAGGCTCACATTCAGCAGGTCAGCCAGGGTCGCCATCATATCCGTAAAGCAAACCAGTTGGCTACTTTCCGAATTGGCTGGAATCCTACCGGGCCAGCGCACGACAAAAGGCATCCGGTGGCCGCCTTCGTAAGCATCACCCTTCATACCGGCCAGCGCTCCTACTGAGCTATGCCCATACTTCTCCACATCCTCGGCAAACCAGACGGGTCCGTTGTCACTACTGAAAAACACCAGCGTTTCTTCCTCAATACCGGCTTCTTCCAGATAATCCAACACTTGTCCAATAGATTGATCCACCTGATAGGTAAAGTCGCCATACATTCCGGCCTGGCTTTTCCCTTCAAATGCTTCCAGGGGCAGCCAGGGGGTATGCGGAGCGGGTAACGCCATGTAGAGGAAAAAGGGCTGCTCGGAAGACTCCTGATGTGATTGCAGAAATTCCAGGCTTTTTTGGGTGAGGTGCGGCAACACTTCCTGGTGGTTGAAACCGGGAGACATTTTTCCGCCTCTCCAGAAAGCGCCCTGTATGGGACTAATACCTGGGGTATTGCTGTCGCCGACAGAATCAGTAGGCAAGTCCACCACCTGATCGTTTTCAATGTAGTAATAAGGTGGGATGTCCAGAGAAGCGGGAATGCCATAAAAGTAGTCAAAACCCCTGTCAACCGGACCGGAAGTGAGCCTGCCATCAGAAGCGGGCCCATCCAGGCCGGGATTTTTTTCATTCTCACCCATGCCTAGATGCCATTTACCGATACAGGCAGTGTGGTAGCCATTCTCGCTGAGCAGGCCGGCCAGTGTCTGCCGGTTGGGTTCTATCCAGGAGCCTTCAAACACCCCGGTGCGGCGGATAGGATAGCGGCCGGTCATTAACCCATAGCGGGAGGGCACACACACGGCGGCCGGAGCGTGGGCATCGGTGAAGCGCATTCCCTCCTCAGCGAGTTGATTGAGGGCGGGAGTAGGGATTTTTGAATCAGCGTTAAAAGCAGAGATGTCACCGTAGCCCATGTCATCCACCAGTATGAAGAGGACATTGGGAGGGCGCTGGCTTTCTTCGGTGGTTGCTGACTGACAGGCAGAAAAAATCACTGCCAGTAAAATACTGCATGATAGAAATCGCATAGGTTGTGTATCAGGTAGAAAAAATCTGTATTGCCCTAATTAAAGCATTTAGCAGCAATTCTGCCAATTAAAAAGCCTTCAGCAACATTTATCTGCCGAAGGCTTTTTAGGCTTACTTTGTTGTATCACTGAGAGTCCGGCTACGAGATTGCAGGCTGGAGGAGTTGGTTTATGGTATCAGGAAAACACAGTTCCAGCCAGTCCTCATTCATCTCTTAGTATATGTGCCGGATTGGTATTAGCAGCCTTGAAAATCGTCAGGGAAGTAGTAAGCAAGGCTACACCTACAATGATCCCACCGGAGATAATCAGCGGAGCCACACCAATGCTGACATGGTATGCATAGAAACCTGACAGAAAAGCCTGGTTGAAAAAGTAGCCTAACCCACCACCAGCAACTGCTGCTATTCCCAGTATCCAGATAAACTCACGGTTGAGCGTATGGATGATCCTGCCCAGGGATGCTCCCATCACTTTACGTACACCAATCTCTTTATTACGGCGGGCCACGTTGATCTGCGCCAGTGAAAAAATACCGGCAGTAGCCAGTATTCCACCCAGCAGTGCCAGGAAGAAAAAGACTTTCTTCATGTTTCTCATTTCCCTCAGCGGATAATGCATGGTGCTGTCGGCCTCAAAATTGGCAGTATAGGGCTTGAAAGGCACGATTTCCTTCCATTTTGCTTCCATAAAAGCATGTATTTCCGTAAGATCTTCTTTTTCAGCCTTGATCACCACCCGACTGTAGTGATCAGGTCTTACCTGGGTAAACACTGCAGGACTTTGCTCTTTTTCGTACAAATTGCCGATTATATTATTTACCACCCCTATTACATAACGGGCGGTGTCATTATACATAATACGCTGGTCAATAGGATCAGTCCAGCCCATTTTATCCGCAAAATGCTGGTTGATCAGAACGGCATCTGTATAATCAGAAGCCTGCTCAGCATTAAAGCTTCTTCCCTGAAGCACCTCCATGCCCATTACTTCCAGGTAATTGGCATCAATTTTATGAATCCGGCTGTCTATTTTACTGGTGTCTACATTGACTACGTCATTTCCATCTCCCCAAAGTATGCTGCCACTAACCGCCGCTACGCCCCTCACCTTGGGATGCTGCTTTACTTCATTGTATAAAATTGCAGCCTCCTGCGGTTCCAGGTTGCTCAGGCTCAGCAACTGCTGCGCATCATATCCCATATCCAGTCCCTGCAGGTAATCTGCATTTTTTACCGTAACAATTCCTCCTACCAGGAGGGCAATGGATAGGGTAAATTGTAGGCCCAGCAAAGTACGGGTAAACCAATTTGAGCCTTTGAGCTTCAGATTTCCCTTGAGAATGGCGGCAGGGTGGAAGCCGGTACTGTAAATAGCTGGATACAGTCCGGCAAGTACCGCTACCAGCACCAGCAGCAGGATTAATGCGATGCTGGTATTCCACAGGCTGGCATCTTCCAATCTGTATACAGAATCCCATAAGTCAGAAAAAGCGGGAGAAAGGTACTGGGTAATCTGCCAGCCGGCTGCCAGTCCCAGCCCACTGATGATCAGAATCTCGGTCATGGCCTGTAAAATCAATTGATAGCGCAGGCCCCCCATCACTTTGCGGATACCTATCTCCCGCAGGCGTCTGGCAGCCAAAGCTATGGTGGTATTGGTCAGGTTGAAACAAGCCAACAGCAGGATGAGCATGGCCATGGTACCGAATAGTATACTGGCAATGGGATTAATTCGGCGATTGGTATAGGTACTTTTCAGATCTTCCTCATTGACTGAGGCATCCATGAAGGGAATGATGCTGAAATTTTCGTATTTATAGGTAACGTCACTTGCATTGGCTGTGGCTACATATTCAGCCAGTTGTTTATTGACTTCAGGAGCCAGTTCAGGGCTGCTGAGCTTCAGGAATGTAGAAGGGCGGATTTTCTCCGACCAGCTATCTGCATCATAATCTCCTGAAGCTAATACATGAGGAAACGCGACAAATGAATCATAGAAGAAACTGATATTTTCCGGAAAACGCACGACTGCTCCCACCATCAGCGGAACTTCTTCTCCATTGTTGAAACGTAGCGTCAGCGTTTTACCAACCGGGTTTTCATCACCAAAGAACCTGCTAGCCAGCTTATCGCGCAGGATAATCTTATTGGTACCTGTAAAAGAAGCCGTTTCGCCATAAACCGTCTGAAAGCCAAAAAGCTCAAAAAAGTTAGGGTCCACAAAACCAATGTACTCATTAAAAACTTTGTCTTCTGCCCTGAGCAACTCCCGTTTGCCATACAGCCGGGTAGCCGCTTCCACCCCGGAAATATCCTGCACAGCGGCGGTAGCCAGCGGCAGAGGAATAAGTTCGGCTACTCCATCCGCTGCACGCTCACCTGCCAGCGTACGCTGTACGCGAAAGATATTATCGGTCTGCTCAAAATATTGATCAAACTCAATGTTAAATGCTATGAAAACATAGGCTGAAAGACAGCAGGCAAGCCCCAGCCCCAGCCCCAGCACATTGACCAGAATGTAGAATTTATTGCGACGGGCATTACGCAGTGCGATCAGGAGGTAGTTTTTGAACATTGCAGTTAATTTTTCCGTAGCGCATGACCAATTCCATGCCACCGGAAAACAGGCTGTTTTTGAGGCTTTTACCAAACCATACTGCCCACTAATGAACAAGGGTTGTACGCAAGCGGACAGCAAGGCCTTAAAAGAACTTCGCCAAAGCTCAAAAACTTTGGCGAAGTTAAATTTACTCTATGGAAGCCTGATCTCCCGAAGCCTCCTGGTAAATCGGATGATCCGGATTGCCCCCGGCCATCAGATAGGCTATCAGATCTTTAAGTTCCTCCTCATTCAGTGGATTGATGGTCCCGGGCGGCATCAGCGACATCTGGGAAATCCTGGTTTCAGTCACTTCTGCTTTGGGAATTTCGCGTATATAGTCGGGCGCAAAAGGGTTCTGGGAGATGAAGTAAGTTTCCTCATCCTGATCCGTCAGCCTGCCAACCACCGACGAACCGTCTTTCAGGAAGAAGACAGTAGAAGCATACTGGTCAGAAATGGTCTCATTGGGCTTCATGATTGCCTCTATCATATCTTCTGCGGAAAAACGGGTACCCAACTGGGTAAGCGCCGGCCCGATATTTCCTCCTTCGCCCTGCATGCTGTGGCAGGTGATACAGCGGGCCGCGGCGTACATGGTCTGGCCGTTGTCAAAGCTGCGATTTTCCAGCCCGCCACTGTCCAGCACCGCCAGGGCTTCATCCATTTCCCAATTATGCCAGGGACCTTTGGCATTGGGCAGGTTGGCCAGGTCGTTACCAGAATTACTTAGCAGCGAGTCTCCCGACATTTCATTGTAGAAATCAAACTTATCGGCAGGCACGTGGGTCAGGGCAAATTCACGGGCTTTATCAATAAAGCCGATATAGCTGTTGCCTCCCTCAAAATCAAAGGCATTGTAGAACCACTTAAAATACGCTGCGCGATTTTCGTCAGTCCAGCCGCTCTCTTTCTTACTGAGTACAGTAGCATAATAGGTTTGCTGCGCAGGTGGAATGTCTTTGAGCATTTTAGCGATATCCAGCCCGTACTGTGGGTTTCGCATGATCAGATCAGCAGGATCAGTAGCTGCAGCAGCTTCTGCCGGAGCGCTGCTGTTATCCTCTTTAAGCAGGGCCAGCGTTTTGTCAATCACCTGGGGGGCATCCAGGTGGACCAGAATTTTACTGAGCGAGGCATTCAATACTTCATTGTCTGCCGGAAAGTGCGGATTCAGGTAATCTACGAGTTGCTGTTTGACGGAAGCTGAAGGCATACCCATGCGGGCAAGGCTAACTTCTACCGCCCGCAGCAGGTCTACCTGTTGCATTGGAGAGAGCTGGCCGTAATCTATTTTTATCATCTGGCTAAGCAAAGGGTCCTTCAGCTGCTTACTGCCGTGCCTGGCTAGTGCGATAACCCCCTGCATCAGCCGTACCGGCTCCTCCTCGCTCAGCACCCGCTGCTGCCAGCTACTTACTGGCTGGTGTTCCAGAGCCACGCGTGCGGCAAATCGTACAAAGCGATCCTCGTGGTTGAGGTTGGTCCATGCGAGTTCCAGCCCACCTGCTTTTCCCTGCACATGGTACTGCTCCAGTTCTTTTCGGAGCTGGTTGGATTCCGGTACGCTGGCTTCGTCAAAAGCTGCCAGAGATACATTTTCTTCTTCACCGTCATAGTACACGCGGTACAGGTCAGAATCCAGCTTACGACCGCCGGTCAAAAAGTAAAGTGCGCCATCCGGACCTATCACGCCATCGGTGAGTGGGAGTGGCATACCCGAAACAAACTCTTCTTTTTCCCCGGAATAAGAAGCGCCATTGGGCTGCAGATGAACGGCGTAAATAATACCAAAGCTCCAGTCAAAGGCGAAAATGGCATCCCGATAGTTTTCAGGAAAAGCGGCTGACTGCCCGTGCAATACGCCGGTTGGCGATCCCTGCCCGATGTTGAGCACCGGCGGCAGGTTGTCAGGATAGGCGGGAGACCACTTACCGTTGCCGGTACGCCAGCCAAACTCTGCTCCGCTGGTGACATGGCAGATTCTCGTAGGTCGGTACCAGGGCATTCCCAGGTCCCACTCCATATCGGAGTCAAAGGTGAACATATCTCCAGCCTGGTTGAATGCCAGGTCAAATGGGTTGCGGAAGCCTACGGCAAAGAGTTCCCAGTTTTTTCCTTCCGGATCAATTTGAGCAATCCAGCCACCGGGCGCGCCACGATCATTGGCATGTCCGCGGGGATCTTTGATCTGGGGGAAAAGGTTATCATCCTGCCAGACCGGCGGTACGCGATAGGCATCCATTTCCGGCACATCCGTATGGTTGCCGGCGATCACAAAGAGGGACTCCCCATCGGGAGCCATCACAATACTGTGGGGACCGTGCTCTCCGCTGCCTTCCAGCGATTTCAGCAGGCTGATTTCATCATACTGATCATCACCGTTGGTGTCCTTAAGGCGATAAAGCCCGCTACTGCGCTCAAATTCATCGTTCCCCCGGTGGTTGACCATTACATACAGGCTGTTGAAGGCATAAAGAAGCCCCTGTGCGTAACCCATCTGGATGACAGAATCAGGCATATTCTCGCCGGTCTGTATTTTCAGTTTTTCAATTTTGGGGGTGAGTGAGTCTGCACCAATAGGTGCCACTTCCATCCGGTAGAGATAACCGTACTGGTCAGAAGTGATCAGCCGGCCCTTATCGTCAAAAGTCATGGATACCCATGAGCCTTCTTCATTTTCTGAAGGGCTGTAGAGATGTTCGGCCTTAAATCCGGACTGGAGTTTGAGTTTTTCCAGTTTGGGAGGAAGCGGTTCCCGTTGCCGGGCTATTTCGCCTTCTTCCGTCTGACTACAGGCAAAAAGTATGGTCGCCAAACCCATCACGAGCAGGCGCTTGAAAGTAAAAGGTTGTAGGTAAGTTATCATGGTTGCGAAGTTTACGAAAAGCTTAAGCTAATGCTTTTTCGTCAAAAAAACATCCGTCAACAGGTGATTTTCCATACGGTACTACCGGGAGGGACCACACAAATCAGGCTACTTAGCAGGCTTTTATAACACTCGCAGAAAATAAACCCGGTGCTAACTTTAGTAAAAAGAAGTACGCATGGCGTACATGAAGGAAATGCTTGTTTACTGGCAGCCTTTACCTCCATGTTGCCAGGTTCAAATCAACAGCAGACGACAGCCTGGAGGATTTTTATCTGTGGCTAAGCTCCCGCAGCCGGGAAACCGCCTATCAACTTGCTGAAGCACAACTTAGAACTTAGCCGGTCCACACTTCGTTTAGTTAGGTACAACATTAACCTCAGACAAATGCCAACAATACCTTTCCTGAAGAAAAAACTAAAAATAGAAGAGCCTCCCTTTCATGACCCAATGACGGACGAAGAACCTTATATATGGCGTTACCTGCCCCGCTACGAACTGATGGTGATGGGTGAAATGCTACGCTGGCAGGATCAGATGAAAAAGGCCCCTTCCCTGGTAAACCGCCTGTCTAAAGGAATGCAGCACCGTATCAACCGGATAATCCCTGAGAAAGTGCATAATGCGGTTACGCTGGCGATCAAGCAGATGGTCAGGTCTATTATTTTTGGCTCAGAATTCACCAGCAAGCCGCCGCTCAAGGGTGTAAGCCTGGAGCAGCGCGAAAAGCTGGTGATGCAGAAAATTGATCTCTACATCAAACTGGCAGCTACCGAAGGGGGCGTGACCGGAGCAGGCGGCTTCCTGATGTCGCTGGCTGACTTTCCCCTCTTCCTCGGGCTGAAAATGAAAATGCTGTACGAAATTGCCGCCCTGTATGGCTACGATGTACGTGACTACCGCGAACGTCTTTATATGCTGCGTATTTTTCAGCTGGCTTTCTCCAGTCAGCAGCAGCGTAATGAGGTCTTTTCACAAATAGAACATTGGGAGGACTATAGCCAGAACCTGCCCTATGATATTAACGCTTTTGACTGGCGTACTTTTCAACTGGAGTACCGCGATTACCTGGATCTGGCCAAGCTGGCACAGATGATACCCGGCATTGGTGCGGCTGTTGGGCTGGTGGTCAATTATCGCCTGACCAGGCACCTGGGCAAAACCGCCATAAACGCCTACCGGATGCGACGGGCAAACAGGAAGAAAGCTGAGGAATGACAATACACTTGCCTTATTCCATGGGACTGACCGCTACAGCAATCTTAGAATCAGCCGTTCCGTAGTAGAGAAACCACTTTTGTTGGAAAGGGACTAATCCCTGCAGGAAAACGACCTTGTTTACCTGCCCAAAAATCTCATAGTCTTTATCAGGACGGAAAAAATCGCTTTCGGTACGATCCAAGACTTCAGTCGGGTTTTCAGGATTCAGCAGTACCTGGCCGGCACTGTAGGTACCTTCCTCAATGTCAGGATTTCGATCAGGCCCGTAGTTACGCCCATTATAGATCAGAAGGATACCCGCATCCGTAATAAAGGCAGGGGGACCGGGTTCTACCAGGTCGCTGTCAAAGTAGCCGGGACGGTAGCTCATCACCTGCATCAGTGAGTCGCCCTGCTCAAGCGGCTGCCAGTCCAGTAAGTTTTCAGATGTAGCCGCATGCAGGTGCTTATCGCCCCAGTACATCCAGTAGCGGCCGTTGATCTTCTGGGCAATCAGTTGTGCTCCTTCTCTGCGGCAAACAATCGCCCCTGACTTGGACCACAGATCACGGTATCTGCCATTTCCGATATCACCAAAAGCCAGCCCGTGCTTCTCCCAGTTTCGCAAATCAGGAGAAGAGGCCACACAAAGGCGAGCCGTTTCACCATCGTAGGCGGTGTAGGTCATGATATAGCGGCCGTCTTCAGTCTCTATTACCCGAGGGTCTTCAATGCCTCCCTCCCATTCGTAGGTTTTCATAAAATCTTCATCGGGATACAAAACCGGCTCGGGCAGTTTCTCAAAATGAAGCCCGTCATCACTGATGGCCAGCCCGATGCGGGAAGTGCCATTGAAACGCCCCACACTATCCTCAGCCCGGAAGAGCATGTGTACCTTACCCTCTCTGACGACCACTGCCGGGTTGAACACATCCTTCACCTCCCACAGCACTTCTTCCTGACGGATAGGGTCCCGAAAAGTTCTTTCATCAGAAGGCAGCAGTATCGGATTAACATCATCGGCCTTGGTAAAAGGCCCCAGTATCCACGCCTGATTCGTACTGACCGCCTGTTCAGCAGCTGGCGGCTGGCAGGCGTAAAAGAAAATAAAGAGAAATAGCAGACAGTGAATGATGCTGGCTTTCATGCGAAGCGGGTTTAGGCTTGTAGCATGCAAGGTAGGGAGAATTGCCTTGACAGAACAACAGATTTTTTTATCCCACCAAATAACTCTCAAGCATTGATGGCGTTATTCAATACTAAAAACATTGCATTATGCGGATGATGAGGAAGACACTGGGTTTTTTTGCAATATTTCTGGTCGGCCTGCATGTAGGCCATGCACAGGACGTAAAAAAAGAATACGAAAAATCAATTAAAGCCGAAGAGATTCCGGCTGAGGTACTGGAATTGGTAAGCCCTATTTTGGAGGAAGGAAACGGCATAGAATATTTTGAGGAGTTTAACGGACAGGACCGTTCCTTTGAGATCAAGATGGAATGGCGGGGAAAGCAGATCAGCGTTGAGTTTTATGAGGATGGCAGACTAATGGATATTGAACGGCTTATCAGCTTTGATGAAATTGGAGAAGATGCCAAAGAAAACATTCATGAATACCTGGAAAGTTATACCCGCTATAAAATCATCCGGCTGCAAAGGCAGTATTCTGCCGAAGACCAGGACGAAGAGGATGAGGAAGTGATAGAGGAATTTATAGAGCAGGACATAGAAGACCTTACCGTGCGCTACGAGATGGTGGTCTACCTGAAAGGACACAACCGCTATGGCCCCTATGAGTTACTATTTGACCATGAGGGTGCACTGATCAACAGCCAGGAAGTAGAAAGGAGGTCACCCGATAATGTGCTGTATTAGGATCGCAGTCGCACTTTTTATGTTGGGTTTATCCTGTCAGCACCTTCAGGCACAGTCAACTGTGCTTCGCTGGGAACCTGAGTTTTCTTTTACCTGGAAGCCGGAAGGCCGCTGGGCTTACAACGCTACCTTCAGCGGGCGGAATATATGGAAGGATGGTGGTGAAGATTTTTCCAACAGCTATAACTGGGCACATGTGGAAGGCCGTCTATTTGCTACCTATGAGCTATTTGGGGGCAATAGTGTGGGCGGAGGTTACCAGTACCGCTGGGCAGACCCGTTTGAAGAACAGTCAGGCTATGAGCACCGCCTGATGCAGCAGTATGCTTTCATCACCTTTACCGAGGCAAGGCGCTTCGCCCACCGTATCCGCTCAGAGCAGCGCATACGGGATAGCGGTACCATACAGCGATTTCGTTACCGCCTGAGCTACGATTTCCCCCTGGAAGGGCAGCAACTGGACCCCGGAGAAGCTTATGTGATTCTTTCCAATGAAGTACTCTGGTCGGTGGCCCGGGACCTGAGCGAAATTGACAACCGGGTATTTGTAGGTATCGGGTGGGCGTTCAGCAGAAAGCGGAAGCTGGAAACAGGCCTGCAGTTTCGAGTAGAGGCATTAAACACGAAAGAGCCGGAAAACATTTTCCAGCTCATTACGTCCTACTTTATCAATCGTTAAACTAACGTAAATTAAAATTCCATATCGCCTCCGCCATAATCTCCTCCTCCACGGCCACTACGCTGACGTCCTTTGATCTGGTTTAGGCGATAGGTAAATGAAAGCGTCACCTGACGGACTGCCCACTGGAACTCGGTGTTCTGGTAGAACGTATCGCCGAAGGCTTCAAACCTGAATTGACGGGTATTGAAAAGGTCACGAACGCTGAGTACCAATGTTCCTTTTTTCTGCAGTATTTCGCGGGTAGCTCCGAGGTCTAAAGAATAGTAGGCTAACCTTCTGCCCTGCGGCGTATCCTGCGGACCACGGTAAAATCCGCTCAACTGTATCTCAAAGATGTTCGGAATATCCCATTTGGAGTCAAAGCGGGCGCTCATAGCGTAAGTATCAGCGCTCAGGTCCTGTCCATAGGCTTCGCCCTCGGTGATGGAGCGGAAAAAGTTCAGGTTACCATTGATATTCCACCAGTCAGCAAGATCCTTTGAGCCATTTAGTTCAAAGCCAAATGAATTTTCCGTGCTGAGGTTTTCAGGACGGACATAGGTAATCCCATCGTCTTCTACCCTGCTCACCCTTGCCACCACATCATCCGTGAAACGATAGTAAGCACCGAAGTAAATGTTACCACTGGCATAATTATGCAGCCAGCCAAATTCGTAGCTATCGGTAAATTCGGGATCCAGGTCAGGATTACCGGTGCGGATGTTACGGGCATCGGAGAAACTGGAGAAAGGATTCAGTTCTCTGAACCGGGGACGGTTGATACGGCGGCTATAGCTGGCCTGCAGGGAGTTTTCCTTAGAGAAAGCATAGGTCAGAAAGGCACTGGGAAAGAAATTAATGTAGTTCTTATCAGTCCGCTCATCAGTATCCAGCAGGTGGGTAGTAATATCGGTAGCTTCCAGCCTTAATCCTCCCTGGTAGGACCATTTACCTGTTTTGTTGCTCAGTATGGCATATCCGGCATATATATTTTCATCATAGTTGAATGAATTGGAGAAGTTAGGCAGGACAAACCAGTCGCCGGACTCCTCCTGCTCCTCTACCATGTAGATATTATCAATCTGGCGGAGCGTGTTACGTACCCCGGTCTCAAATTTTGCGTTTGCCCCGAATGGATGCACGTAGTCGGCCTGAATCAGCCACTGGAGCTCATTTTCATCATTGAGTGAGCGCTGGAAAAGGGAAGGTATCATCTCCAAATCCTCAAAACCTTCTGACTCAGTCTGGTCAGCATCCTCCACTTCACCACTTTCGCGAAACTGTACCGTCGCCGATAGTTCTCTGCCCTTCTGCTTATAGGTACGTTTGTAATAGAGTTCGTACTCCTGGTTCTGCTCGTCCTCCAGTTCGTTATCAACTCTCAAAACGCGGCTAAACAGTATATCATCCGCAGTAAAATCACGATACCAGGTATCGGTAGTATTGTTCTGGGTAGAAGTATTATAGAGCAGTGAGGCGGTAATGGTGTTGAAGTCGTTGATGATAAAATCTGTACCCACCCTGATATTGTTGGAAATACCACCTCTCACACGGTTATTTTCGCGCCTGGTGATAAAAGTGGTGTCGGGCAGGTTAAATTCCTGGTAAGAACTGCCTTTTCCGGGGGTTTTGCGGTAGTTAATGCCATAGTTGACAAAGAAGTTGACCCAGCTTTTGCGGTAGTTCAGGTTAACGGAGGCACCGTAATTTGCCGGCATTCCGGCATTGGTGGTAAACGAACCGTTAAGCCCCGATTTTTTCTTTTTCTTGAGTACGATATTGATGATACCGGCTGAGCCTTCCGCATCATAACGAGCCGAGGGATTGGTAACTACTTCCACACGCTCTATCACATCACCCTGCAGGGAACGTAGACCGTCAGTATTGCCAATACCGATCAGTCCTGAAGGTTTGCCATCTACCAGGATACGTACGTTGCCGCTTCCTCTAAGGCTCACGTTTCCGTCTACGTCTACGGTTACTGAAGGGAGGTTGTCCAGGATTTCGGTAGCATTTCTACCGGTATTGCTCAGGTCCTGGGCTACATTAAAGACCCTCTTATCCAGTTCCAGTACCATCTGTTCGGCTTTGCCTTCCACCACCACTTCAGCCAGGGTAGCTGTAGAGGGGCTCAATTTGACCTGGCCGATATTCCGGTTATCTTGTCCCACTTCAATATTTGTGATAAAAACTGTTTCGTAGGAGACAAACTGTGCCTTCAGCATATACAGACCGGGCTTAACGGCAATGCTGAATTTACCGGCAGCGTCAGTCATACCTCCACCCACCAGGGTAGAATCTTTTCCCTGCAAGACACTGAGGGTGGTAAATTCAAGAGGCGTGTTGCTCTCAGTATCAATTACTTGTCCGCTGATCTGACTTTGGGCTAGGGCGAACCCGTTAACACTTAAGAGTAAAAATAAAATGATGGTGATCTTCTGCATGAGTTTGGAATAGTAAATCTAGGGCTTCACTTACTTTATACGCTAATTTAACCATTGTAAGAGGCTTTCCGCTGCCCCGTATAAACTATACTAGACCAACTGTATGCTAGGATAGACCAATACACTCTTTTTGTAAGAAAATGAGCAAAATAATGGATTAATGATGCAGGCTTTTCAATAAAAATACTGAATCTTTTGAAGCTTCACATTCCCAATGATACCGGAAGGCAGCGGTTCCCAGGCGGAAGCATCAAAGGGACGATAGCTGATATCCACAAAATTGATGTCGTAAAAGTTCTTCCACTCCACCCCTTCCTGGTCCAGCTGAATCATACGGTTGGCAGATAGGTTCTGCACGAACAGCTCTAAAGTATTTTCTTCGCTGAAGCGTTCTGCCGGGATAGTCAGTTCGTAAGGAAGCGCCCATACTGTCCCTACTTCCACTCCGTTCAGCACCACCCGGGCGCTTTCGCGCAGGTCAGTAAAAGTCAGCCGATAAGCTTCTACCAGTTCTTCCTGGTTGAGCAGACTGAAGCGGGTGGTATAGCGTGCTTTCCCGCTGAAGTGCCGCAGGCTGCTATCCGCCCAGCTAGTCCAGGAGGTAAGGCTATCAATGGTGAACTGCGGCGGCAGTCCTTCAGTATTGCCAGATACGAGTGACACCTGCCAGGGGCCATTGAGCGTCATTTCTCCAATTGCCGCCTCATGCCGAAAAGGCTCGGCTGACGCCAGCTTACGGTCATAGGTCAGCAGTATCGCCGATGCTCCGGGTTTGAGCTGGAGGTAAAGCTGCGTTTCCCCCTCTACCATCCGGCTGTCAGCTACCCCTCTTTTGCCGCTGAGCGGGTCCAGTATTTCCACTGCTTCGCTACTGACATTTAAACGAATGAGCCCTTCAGAAAACCGGTCGCTTAAATTGGTCACAAAATACATATGTCCTGACTCATGCTTTTTGCGGATAAAGTCCAGCCCCTGCTCTTTCATTTCTTCCTGACGCAGACCGGCGATAGCATCCAGTTCCTGCCGGTCAGCCAGCAATTGTACAGAGGGCATTTGCTTCAGCTGTGCCATCAGGCTGTCGAATGTCTGTTGCTGCGCATCGCTCACTGCAAATCCGGGCATCATCTCAGGATAATTTTCAGTAAAGATCAATTGTGCCCCGTTATCAGACAGACGCACGAGTTTTTGCAGGCTGGCCAGGGGCAGGTACCTGGCCGGGGGAAGTATGATGGCCTTGTATCCGGTATTTCCATCTATTCGGAGGCCATCATCATACTGCAGCTCAAGCAACTGACGGTCCGAGAGATAGTCAAAAGTATAGCCACTGTCCCAGAGAAATTCGGTAAGCTGACCGGCTGGAGTAGCCGAAAACCAGTCGCTGTATTTGTGTACATCTAACTGTAGCAGCCAGCTCTGCTTTTTTTGTTCTGTCCAGATGTCGTGGATCGGGAAATAAAGCAGGAGGTCATTGTCTGCTTCCGTTTGCTGCAGGTAGCTTTGTACCTGGCTAATGTAGTTGTTCATCAGTGGTAGCTCTTCCCAGAAGTGCGACTGACGGTTGAAGTTGGTAGAGGCGTAAAACAGCCAGCCGGGAAAGCCCGCCCTTCGGGGTGAGTAGGGCATCCCATGAAAAAAAATGTGGTTGATGCCGGCAGTAAACAACTCATCCAGCTGCGGCTTGACCTGCGAAAGCGATACTTTGAAATGATTGCCCAGCCAGGTAGCCGTTTCTGAACTTACCAGCGACTTGCCCATCAGGTGAGCAGGAGAAGAAGCGAACTTCATCATCAGCGGGCTAGGCTGCCCGAAGCGTTCTACTTCAAAATCCTCATCCACCCGCAGGCCGGGAATGTTAAACTGGCTGGTGCCAAATGATTCGGTTTCAGGTATGGAGGCCAGGCTGTACAGGTCCAGGATATTGGCAGGGGAGCCATGGGCCTGGTTCCGGGTTTTGATTCCCCGCTCGCTGCTCCATGCAGTCCAGGTGCCGGTGAAGCTGGCATATAGCAGATCGGATAGGGTATGGCGAATATCATATAGTAGCGCTCCGTACTCAGCATGGGACGTGTCTGAAAGTATGGGCAGTACATCCAGCAAGGAATATCCCCTCAGGTTTTCAAATTTTGTCAGAAAACCGGCAGACCAGTTGGCACCATAGGCCTCGTAAGAGTCGTGATAGAAAGCACGGGGGGGATTTTTTTTGATCAATTCGGCCAAAGCACTATCATGATGCTGCAGGTATCTGGCCACAGCGAGCGTGTCAAAATAATCCATCACCAATCCTTCTCCTCCCGGAGCAGCTCTTTTGACCTGCTGCCGGGTTAAGCCTTCTCCCAGTATCAGCAGCTCCCAATCGCCCGCAGCTACCTGCAGCCTGAATAGAGACTGATTGTTAAGGTTGGGTTTTATCAGTTTTCCTTCCCGGTTTACCGCCGCGATGGCTGCAATGGCTGTCAGCCGGTGATTTTCCAGCACCGTATCCAGGTTTACCAGGAGTTGGTCGGTAGCGGGAAAAGCATAGCGAATTAGCTCCACGTTTTTGGCAGCATCCTCTTGCCCCACCTGCGGCCCCCCAAATGGCCAACCCGTGCCGAGGGTCAGGTCCACGCCCATCCCCAGGGAATCAGCTGTACGGATGGTATGGTCTACCATCTGCTCCCACTCATCGCTCAAATAAGAAATAAAATGCGCTTCTTCTCCACGGGTTCCGTAGATCGGGATGATGTGCACCCCGCCCATACCAGCCTTCTGCATATCTGTCAGCTGATCGGTGATATCAGCTTTGGTCACCGCACTTCCCAGCCACCACCAGTAGGTCCAGGGCTTGGTAGCCTGGCTTTCTTCCATGATGAGCGGTTCGGCTTGCTGCTCACATGAAAAAAGGGCAGGGAACATCAATAGACAACTCATGCAATATAGTACTGCTCGTTTGCAGAAGGCATGATTCAGACGTACTAAAATGGAAGGAGATGGATAACACATATTTTTTTTGAAGTGAGTAGACAGTTAGGGCTGCATTTTCTCCTGCTGCCAGGTAGAAATTAAACCCTCTCGGCAGGAAATAAAGCCTGATTTTACTGGTTCACATCAAAAATAGCAATTGTGTCAGTGTAAAAAACGGAAAAGGGTCTAAGGATGCTTATTCATCTGAAATTCATAGACCCGCTCCTCTTCTCCGTAAATGATGCGGTAATTCACCTGCGTAGCAGTATCCAGCTTGTCTTCATCTGTATAAGGTGAACGAACTCCTTCGGCAATCTTTAGCCAGTTGCTGTCCTGGGTCTTTCGCTCAATACGCACCTCTTCCTGACATAGCTTATCAAAGTATATTTTTGGCCGCTGATGCTTATCGAACTCTATTTTCACCCGGTCGTGCTGTTCTTCTGGGATATGGTTTTTAGTTTCTGTCATAGTTGGTATGTTTAAAAAATTAAGCGCAGGCTCATCATATCTCGGTTCCGGAGGCTATCTTCTTCCATTTCCTCCTCATCCATCATATGTTCTTCATCCTCCATCATGTCGTCGTCCATCATGTAGTCCCGATCGTTATCATCGGCATCCTGGGTGGCGGGGCCGCAGGCGCCAAGAGCCAGTAAAAAAAGTGCGGAAAAAATCAGCTTATGCATCGCTTTCAAAGTTATATCTCCTGTATATTATTTACTGATTGAAGCCTGAGAATGTTTAGGGATTTGCTCTTTGCCGACTCTCTTCATCTATCACAAAAAAAAGGGCTTTCGCCCTTTTTCATCAAAACTATTCAATTTATGGCTTTTAGCCTTTAGTTCATCGCCTGCATACCGGTAGGCAGACACTGGTTGATGGACAATCGCTGGTCAAGGGCCACTTCTTTTACCGGGGCTGGTAAATAGGCAGAAGCACGGTCTTTCTGATCAGGATTCAATACCAGGTACTGCTCTGCTTCAGGAATTTCGGCCTGATTCGGGTCGGCATCTTCCCAGTTTTTCAGAAATTCACGATAATACTGATAAGCCAAAGGGCGATCATTGATCAATTCAGCGGCACGTGCCATACCCAGCAAGGATGCACTGCGACCGGGCATTCTTTCCAGCGAAATAGCAAATGCGTCACGGGCATCTTCGGCTTCGCCCATTTCCAGCAGTACTTCACCGTAAAGTTCATGGATAGGCTTAATCACATCGGGAGGTCCAGTAGGCGGGTTCATGCTCTCCTCAATAGCCAGTCCTTCTTCAAAGAGCTGACGGGCACCTGCCATATCGCCCTGGGCATATAGCATGTAGCCGCGTAGGGCATTTTCGTTGATCAGGCAGAGATTTACGTAATATCCATCTTCTGATGAGGCAAAGCGGTCCCTGATTTTACCCATTAGCGCCAGCGTTTCACCAGCAGCTGCCCACTCCTCCAGTTTTACCGCGCTGAGGCCGGAAGCCAGCAGGTAGCTTACCTCTGCATAGAGAGCACGACCTTTTTTATCCTCCCATTCAGGAGCCGGCAACAGCTGCCAGCTCTGCGAATTGACGACATGGTTGGCCTGCATAATGGGCAGGTAATAATCAGAACCTCCCCCATTGGCCTGTGCATCTTTGATCTTTTGGAGGTTTTCTGCAGATTTTTCAAACTGACCGCGCTGCTCATAGCCGTATGACATCCAGGCCAGGCTATGATAGTCCCAGTCAGCAATGCTAAGCTCTTTTCTCTCTACCCACTTCTGAGAAGCCGCGAACGCATTGATATTGGACTTGATGACCTCATCCCACAGACCTAATTGTACAAAAATATGGGAGGGCATATGCAGCGCATGGTTAGATTCGGGAGCGATACGGGCGTAGGTACGGGCTGCTTCCAGGGCCATAGGCGCGTGGAGTGGATCGTCAAGGGAGTGGATGAGGTAATGAACCGCGCCGGGATGTTCGCTATTTTCGGTGAGGACTTTCTGCACCACGGCAGCAGCCTCCATGCGTTCTTTTTCATTACCCTGGTTATTTCTGAGCACTCCCAGCAGTGAGAGTGAATAAAAGGCAGCTACTTCATGATCACCGGGATACTGGCTATAAAAATCTTTCATAAACTGCATATAGGCACGGTCGCGCTGTAGTTTGTCATCCACCTCGCTGTAAAGAATATCCAGGGATTGCAGGAACATCTTTTCTTTTTCGGAGCCGGCTTTGGCCAGTCTTTCTTCAGCATCAGCGCCTAAGGATTGTAGCGTCTGCTGTGCTGCTTCTTTATCCTGTATCTGCCAGAAAGTGCGGTTATAACTCATGGCTTCTCCCCAGTGGGCCATCGCAAAATCAGGATCAAGTTCGCGTGCTTTCTGAAAAGCTTCCAGCGCTTCCGGATACCAGAAATTGTGCAGTGCGGCTACGCCTCGCTCAAAGTGTGGCATCGCTTCGGGGCTGCCCTTTACTTCAAAAGCAATTTTGCCCAGTGAGGCATCATCTCCGGAATCACTTTGCTCCGGGGCCTGACAGGCAAAAATCAATAAAGAACAAAAAATTGTAATGTAATATCGCATATATCCCAAAGTTTAGGTAGGTAAATCAGTCTTGGTAGTGAAACTAACCAACTTTTGGGGAGAATTCTAGTGTAGCTTGGTGTTTTTTATTTTTGGCAGTACATCTGACCCTATCTTATTTTCTGATTGCTATCCATCTCTACCCGTGCAGATGCTCTTTGCTGATCTTTAAGGTTTTGGTAATCTACCAGCGCCTCAGTGGGTGTCACCTGTATACAGGTAAGGCTTATCGTCTGCAAACCACCGCTCCTGGTCATCCTGAAATCTACTGAAGGGTCGCCTTCCCCGCCCTTTAAATGAAAATCCCGGATATTATCAACAGTAAAATCCTGGTCTGCATGTAGCCACGCATCAAACCACTGCTGCCGCTTGTGTCGCATATTACGGTCATACAGGGTCACTGATGACCATATGTGGGGCTGGGTGGCATCTTTGGTACTGTGGTGGACTTGTTTACCATCCCAGCGAATTTCATGGATGATATTTTTCAGTTTGGTTTGCTCAATCCTTACCAGGGTGAAAGGTTCTATCTGCACAAAATCGTAATGGCCCAGAAAATCATCCACCCCGGTATAAGCAAATGACTCCACGATCACCCTGCCACGGCTTTTACGATAGGGTGGCTTGTGATGGTGTTTTTCAAACGCACCGTTGAGCAGGCAGGCAGCATCTCCATTGTCTGCACAAAGTATCCAGGTTCCGCCACCCTGTGTATCCAGGGGCATCAGCAACTTTCGTTCGCCCTGCTGCTCAAGTACCGGAAAAACTGCCGGCTTACGGCTAATGATTTCGTCTCGGTTGGAAGTAAAAAGAAAGCCCGATTTTACGGGCAGATAAGTTAAGGTGCACATGAGAAGGCTGAAAAAAATACTCAGGGACTGAACATGGACCAGGCAGAGAAAGTTTAGCCAAAAAAAGCTGAAGCCCCGATACTAAGGGAGAACCTAAGGTTTAGCGGGCCAGCAGGAATAATGCTGCAATCACCGAAATTGCCAATGCTACAATAGCTGCAATTGCCCAGGAAGGTAATCTTGATTTTTTGGGCTGGTCCGAAAGAATCAGGCTGGACTTAAGCTGCTGCATAAAGTAATATTCAATTCCTTTCAGCACATCTTTATGCATATGTACCGCATGTGCCAGTTGGGCATTTTCGCGCATTCTCTGCTCAAAAATGCTGAGTTCTTCTCCAGCCATCTGGCCTTTGACATAGCGGTCTATCTGATCCCTTCGATTTTCCTGTGTACCACTCATAACTATTATACTTAGAATTCTTCCCCGCTGTACTGGTCACCCACCATCTTTTTCAGGGTCGTCAGGCATCGTAGCTTCTGGGTTTTGGCTACATTCTCGTTTTTATAATTGAGCGTATCGGCGATAGACTTCATACTAAAACCTTTAAAATAAAACAGTTTGAGGATGGTACTGCAGGGTTCTCCTATTTTCTCCATCAGCGAAGCGACAAACCGCTGCCGGTCATTAACGATAAAATGATCCATCGGCTCAGCGTACAGATTTTCCAGCATCCAGCTTTCGTCTTTGTCAAATACCACCTCCTTTTGCAGTTTTTTTCTGACAATGTTTTTGCCGATAGCATAAAGGTAGGTCTTAAGCGAACTACTCAGATTCTCCAGTTTCCCCCGTATAATATTGCTGTGCAGACAGATGACGGCATCCTGAAAAGCGTCTGCGGCAGTGGGTTCATCAATCTTGTAGGCGGACTGCGCCCACTGAATGAAGCCTGAGCGATGTGCCTGATATACAGCTACAATACTATCTTCATCTCCATTCTTAATTTGAGCGATAAGCTGCTGATCTTCAGTGTAGGTTTCTTGCACAGTGAGTAATGGCTTATTGGAGAAACAAGTTTACGATTTAATACAGTATCTATCCGCTTGTTGTAATCAATTATTTTGCGAATGTAATTAAATGTTTATTCAACAAAAAAACAGTTGATAATTAGCTTTCTAATGAAAAAAACCACCCATCGGGGTGGTTTAATGCATCAGGATGCCTGTGTTTTGTTAGAAAATACTCTCCTCGTCCAGCTTTTCTACCTGCTGGTCTACCATCAGGGAGTCTGTTTCCTCACTAAGATCGGGCTTATATTTATTACAGTCTATCTCGATGGAAATGCCACTGGCAGGTCTTTCAAAAGGGCCTTTTTCATAATCCAGTCTTTCATCGGCGTATACCCGCTTCATATATTCTATCCACATGGGCATCGCCATGCGGGCACCCTGCCCCAGGGCCAGTGTACTGAAGTGTACGCTCCGGCTGTCGCCACCTACCCAGGCACCGGAAACCAGGTCTTTGGTGACACCCATAAACCAGCCGTCGGAATAGTTCTGGGTAGTACCGGTCTTGGCACCTACTTCATTGCCATCTCTGATTTCTCTGGGGATACCCTGGCCGGTACCGCCCTGTTCTTCTGTGGCGCCTCTGAGCATGTAGAGCATGAGATAGGCGGTTTCTTCACTGAGTGCTTCGCGGGTGTTGACCGGGTTTTCGTATACGGTATTACCTTCTTTATCTTCTATGCGGGTGATAAATACCGGCTCAGTCCAGGTACCATGGTTGACGAAAGTGCTGTAGGCGCCTACCATTTCAAAAACAGACACATCGCCACCGCCTCCCAGGGCCAGGGAAGGCACGGCTTCTATATTGCTGGTGATTCCCAGCCGGCGGGCGTATTCCACCACCGTCTCCGGTCCTACTCTTTTCATCAGGAATGCTGTGATAGAGTTTTTGGACTGGGCCATGGCCTGCCGTATCGTCATCTGCTCTCCGGAATATCCTCCGGTAGCATTCTGCGGCGTCCAGGTATCTTCCTCTCCATCAGTGTATACGGAAAAAGTGACCGGGGCATCTACTACTTCATAGCAGGGAGAGTAGCCATTATCAATAGCCGCTGCATACACGAAAGGCTTGAAGGTAGAACCCGGCTGACGCTTACCCTGCATCACATGGTCATACTTAAAATGCTTGTAATTGATACCGCCCACCCAGGCTTTTACATGGCCGTTGTGCGGGTCCATTGACATAAAGCCAGCGTGCAGGAAGCTTTGCATATACTTGATGGAGTCTATAGGACTCAGGACAGTGTCTTTCTCAAAATCTTCGTTGAGCCACGTAAAGACTGACATCTCTACAGGAGTATTCATTACGATATTGATTGAATCATTACCCTTACCGTATTTTTTCTCGAGATCCCGGTAGCGTTCACTTCGCTTGGCCAGCATCGGGATAAAATCTTTCAGCACCTTACCCTCCTCGTCTCTCCAGGGCTCACCCCTGCCTTTCCAGTGCTCGTCAAAAAGCTGCTGCTGATTCTTCATATGTGTTTTGACGGCTTCTTCAGCATGTTCCTGCATGCGGCTGTCAATGGTAGTGTAAATGCGCAAGCCATCCTCAAAGAGGTCATAACCGTGCTCATTTGCCCAGTCCAGTAACCAGCCTCTGATTACCGAGCGGAAATAGGTAGCAGGACCTTCAGTATGGCTTTCTACTTTATAATCAAGTGCGATGGGCAGTTCAGTGAGGGAGTCGTATTCATTACGCGTGATAAAATCATACTTGTACATCTGGTTGATCACCACATTTCTCCTTTGCCGCGAGTTTTCAGGATTACGGGCCGGATTATAGTAGGTAGCTGCTTTCAGCATGCCGACAATGGTAGCTGACTCTTCAACTGTCAGGTCAAAAGGGTGTTTATTGAAAAAAGTTTTGGACGCTACTTTAATACCGTAGGAGTTGCTGCTAAACTCGGCGGTATTCAGGTACATGGCCAGAATTTCCTTTTTGGTGTAGTACTTTTCCAGGTTTACGGCTACGAGCCATTCTTTAGTTTTGACGATGAGCATACGTACACCAGGTATCTGCATCAGCGGACCCTCGTTCTCACCAGTTCTCGTTTTGTAGAGATTTTTCGCGGTTTGTTGCGACAAGGTACTACCGCCACCTTCCAGGTCGCTGTTACCAAAAGTGACTACATACTTTATGATACCCCATCCCACTCGGGTAAGGCCAATGAGATCTATACCGCTATGCTCGGTAAAGCGAATATCTTCAGTAGCTACCAGCGCGTTGACCAGGTTGGGAGAAAGTTCCTCATAGGCGACAGGGCTTCGGTTCTCCCGGTAATATTTACCCAGCAGGATATTATCTGCCGAATAGAGCTCCGAAGAAAGGTCGCTTTTGGGGTTTTCCAACGCTTCCAGGCTAGGCAGACCTCCATAGAGGCCTAAAAAGTCAACGCTTACCGTGTAGATATAAAGCGGAAAAAACAATATGAAAGCAAAAAAGGCAATCCATATACCTCTGACGGTCCATTTGTACAATTTCTTAGGGCCTTGGGTATTTTTGTTATCGGTGCTCGTAGTTTCAGACATCGTGGTTTGAGCTATTAATCAGTAAATCTTGTAGTTATACTACTAGGGAACAAAAATCAGACAAAATTGAATCCAAAAAGAAAAGCATCAGTATTACATGTAATGCTTTTCAAAAAAAAGCAGGTACTTATCTATGTCCTGTGTTTGCAGCATGATGTTCAGGTTCTCTTCCGTGATCAGAAAATGCTCCTGCACTTCTGCTTTCTGGCTATCACTGAGCTGTTGAAGGGGGGCGTTTTCTCCGTTAAACTGACGGAAATATTCCACTGCCGCTTCTTTATCAGCAAATTTTTCTACAATGATCATTACCCTGCCTCCTTCCAGCATGAGGTTGGCCGCTGTTAACTTACTATCGGCAAACTGCTGCTCGTTAAAGGCATTAATAGCCTTAGGGAGGTCAGTTGATATGTTCTGTGCGTTATTGTAGAGGATGATAAAAGAATGGGGCTGCTCAAAACGCTCGCGGTAGCTGGCACCTCTTCTTTTGGCTTCTTCCTCCTTAAAAGTACGTGATTTTTCAAGAAGCCCTTCAGCATAGGCATACAGATCACTTTCCGGGTGTTGTTCCAGAAAGTTCTGCAGCCCCAGTTGGTACTGATAAAAGTCTTCCATCTGCCCGGTAATCAGCACCTGGAGCAACTTCATATTATCGCTGAAATCATTATCCGGGTACTCATTCAGACTGGCAGCGACCATTTTTCCCGCCTGATCATAATCACCACTCCGATAAAGCTCATAGGCAGCTTTATAGATCTCTTTCATCTTTTCGCTGGCCAGGCTGCTTTCCTGTCGGTAATTGGGGTTTTCCAGAATTTTGGCGTAGATACTTTCGGGATATTCCTGCAGCAGTGTATTTTTATAGCTGGTGTAAGTATCATCATTCAATTCCTTATAGAGCAGATAAAGCTCATAGAGTACTTCCGGCCGGTACTCTGATTTGGGAAAGCGGGCCATCATGGTCTCGAAGGTTTCTATAGCGTTAAGCTTCTCTTCCAGGTCAAAATTATAGATACCTCCCAGGTTAAAATAGGCTTCCTCGACACTGTTAAGTGCCAGTTGCCGGGCTTCTTCCGAAGATGGTATATCAGCATATAACTGTTGCTTACGGCTGTCGGCTGTATTTTCTGTAACAGGACCGATGGTGGGAATATCCTCGGCAGCCGTAATCTGCTCTACATTATCCTGGGCAAAATTTTCTTCAATAGTTTTCTCAGACCTCCGCCAGTTGTCTTCCAACTGCCTGTTTCCCCACTTTCTTACAAATGCGGTACGCCCAATACTGACTGCCGAAGGCGTATAAAAATACCAGTTTTCACCGCTGCCCCCGGCCGGGGTTTCCTGCATAAAGGGAGATTCCACATTGGCAAATGTGCTGTTGGTACTGCTGATGCGCCTTCTTCTGCGCGCTTTCTTTTCTTCTTCCTGCTGCAGTCGGTCCTGCTCTGCGATAACATCATCCAGATAGGCGCTTAGTTCCAGGGTATCCATTTCGGCCAGCGCAAGCAGGCTATCCTGTTCCTGTATCGTTAGGAGTTGCTTTACAAAGTTTTCCAGCACTTTCTGCCTTTCGGAAATGGCTCCGTATTCTTCTTCATCCTGTGGCAGTACAATCATGGTACTGTCATAATAAGCTTTGGCTAGTTCGTAATCTTTTTTGTCATTGTAATAAATTCTTCCGAGCGCAAGGTAAGCATAAGCCTTCTGACGGTTATTGTTGATACTAGCCAGGACAGACTCGTTATAATACTTCATGGCATCCTCCAGGTTACCCTGTTTCTGTTCAAAAGCAGCCATTTCGTAATATATTTTATCCTGATACTCCAGGTTCTTTTTATCTTTCAGCAGCTTTTTGAAGTACTTCCTTATTTTGCGGGTATCATTTTCTTTGGACAGGTCATACACCTGTGCCATATTGAGCCGGGCATAAAAGTAGAGTTCATATTCGGGATTGCTACTGAGTACCTCTTCGTAATTCTGGTAGGCCTGTGCATCAAAGCCCAGATCCTGGTATACCTGCCCGATGATGAAATAAGTACGTGCGCGGCCCTCGTCATTTTTTAATAGTGGTGCGGATAGCAGCAGGTTTCCCACCATGGCACTATAGTCTTCGTTGATCTGCGCAAGATAAGCCCTGGTCAGGTGCAGGTCAGCTTTATTGGTACGATTGAGCTTTTCTTTTTTCAAAAAATCTGATACGGCAATCGCATTGTTTTGCTCTCCTGCTTCAATGAAGGTCCGCATGAGTTTGATCAGGGAGCGATGACGGGCATTATCATCCTCACTGTTGGTGTTGACATACTTGAAGGTGTTGATTGCATCACCAAAGTTCTGGCGGTACGCCCTGCACTGACCGATCAGTATATAGCTATCGTCAGCCCACTGGCTGTTAGGGTGGCGCTCAATGGCAATAGAAGCCTTTTTGATACAGTCTTCAACCTGCTCATCCAGGCTGCTGATAAGCGAGGTGTCAACCTCGGGATAGATACGCAGAATGTCATTGAAGTTGTTTTGCTGACTCTGCCGGATAGCCGCCTGGATTTCCTGCATCCGCAGGTCAGCATAAAAATAAGCATTGTAACGGGCAGTAGTATTATGGTACACACCAGCCACCATCCCGCTTCTCTCCGGAGCACAGGCAGATAACAAAAAAGGCACAGCAATCCACCACAGAATGTAATATTTGGAAAAATCTTTTACCTTCAAATGATTAATATTTAGATTTATACTAAAGCGCACTAGCAGCCTCTGTCCGGGCCGGCATGGGCGTTAGTCTAATATTTTTTAATGCTTACTTTTGTCCTGTCGGGGAATTTAACTATAATACTTTGAAGTCCAGGAAAACACTTTCAAATCGTTTAACTACCAGATATCTACTCATCGTTCGCAATGAGGAAGATTTTGCAGAGAAGACAACTTTCACTTTTACTTACGCAAAGTTAATCCTTTTCATTGTATCCTTGAGTATATTAATGTTTATCGGTAGTTTATTTTTGGTCAATACCTTACTAGAGCAGTGGTTTGACCCAAGGTACGCCCAGGCGGAGTCTAATCGTAAGCTCATTGAGCTTTCCATGATCGTAGATTCCCTTGAACAACAGGTACAGAAAAAACAGGATTTCATTTCCTCCTTCCAGCGAATTGTCAAAGGGGATTCCATTACCGATAATGAAGATTTTTATATTGCTAATTCTGGCGATCGGGAGGTGGAAAATGGCGTTGGCAGATCGTCGGAAATTTCAGAGGTGGATTCCCAGTTTCGGCAGGAATTTGAAGAAGATGGTGTGGAGTTACTTACTGTCAATACCAGTAATACTTCCAGCCAGTTAGACGAGTTATTCTTTTTTACGCCACTGACCGGTATCATCTCCTCATCGTACAATCCTAAGATAGGACACTATGGTGTGGATATTGTTTCCAAGAAAAACGAACCGATCAAGTCAGTAGCCGATGGTACGGTAATCCTGGCATCCTGGACACAGGACGCGGGTTATGTTATTACCGTACAGCATAAAAGTAATGTGATCTCTGTATATAAACATAATTCCAGTTTACTAAAAAAACCGGGTGATTTTGTGAATGCAGGCGATGTAATTGCTATTATTGGGAATACGGGAGAACTTACGTCCGGGCCGCACTTACATTTTGAGCTCTGGTACAACGGAAACCCTATTGACCCTGAAGAATTTGTATCATTTTAATTTACATACATGACAATGTTTAGTAATAATCAAAAAGAGAAGGTGAAGACAGAAGAAGCTAGCAACTCCAGCAGCATTATCGGCAAGGGTACCTCGGTAGAGGGTGACCTGAATACAGTAGGTAACATTCGTATTGAAGGCGATATCAAAGGTAATGTCACCTGTAAGGCCAAGATTGCCCTCGGTCAGTCGTCTTATGTAGAGGGTACGGTACTGGCCCAGAACGCTGAAATTGCCGGTGAGATTCAGGGCTCTATTGAAGTATCCGAACTTCTGATACTGCGCCCTACTGCAGTAATCCACGGAGATATAGTCACCAATAAACTAATCGTGGAATCTGGGGCTACTTTTAACGGGTCCTGCCGCATGGGTGTATCCGTCAACGAAATGGATTATGAGGATGAGCCAAAAGGAGGATCAATCGAAGAAAAATCCGAAGCCAAGCAAACAGAGTCAAAGTCAGCTTAACACCTACATCAAGTATTCGGGGCTGGCTTTTCAGATGATCGCCGTGCTGGGACTGGCCGTATGGGGAGGCATGAAACTGGATGAAGCCATGGGCAATGATTTTCCGGCTTTCATGATTATCTTTGCCCTGCTTGCCTTCACAGCGAGCTTAATCGTGACGATCAGAAGCTTACCGAAAGATTAGATGTTGACCTCAAAAAACTCCTGGCTTGCGCTCTTACTCTTTGCGCTTGTATTGACTTTCCTTACTTACCTGATACAATTACTGGCTCCCGATATCATTTATGAGGGAGCCTATTTTATTATCCTCTTCTTTTTGCTCCTTACCTTACTGACAAATTATATTTCCCAGTCAGCCCTCAAACACAGTCCTGACAGATTTTCCTTGTTTTTTTTCGCCACCATTACCCTTAGGTTACTGCTCAGCGTAGGTGTGGTATTGGTCGTACTTTTGCAGGATATACCCGATAAAATCACTTTTGGGATCAACTTTGCAGTGGCGTATTTAATTTTTTTAATTTTTGAAATATATGCCTTATTGACTACCTTGCGCTCAAATTTTCAAAAGAGGGCAGAAAATGTGGATAAACACTAAGAAAAACCACCGTAATTTATTCTTATTCAGTTATATAACGTTCATTTTCCTTACATTGACGACTGGCAGGACTTTCGCTCAGGAAGTTGAACCAGACCCCGAAACAGAAGGACCTACCGAATTTATTTTTCACCACGTTAAAGATTCTTACGACTGGCATTTTGCTACTGTAGGCCATACCCATATCACCCTTCCGCTGCCTATCATCCTTTACTCTGAGGACAGAGGGCTGGAAGTTTTCATGTCGTCAAACTTCCTGAACGAAGATCACGAATATGTACCCTACCAGGGCTATGCACTGGAAGAGGATGGCACTCACCTGGTCTCACTGGAAGAAGGGCGTACATTTTATGATTTTTCGCTGACCAAGAATGTGGCAGCCATGCTCCTGAGCGTGATTGTCATGCTCATCATTTTCCCGGCAGCAGCCAGCCGTTACAAAAGCCACCCGGATTCTGCGCCAAGCGGCATGCAGTCATTCATTGAACCAATTGTGCTGTTTATCAGAGATGAGGTAGCCATACCAGCCATTGGTCTGCACAAGTACAAGAAGTTTATGCCCTTCCTGCTGACCGTATTCTTCTTTATCCTAATTAATAATCTGTTGGGCCTCCTACCCGGTGCTGCTAATGTTACCGGCAATATATCTGTTACGCTTACTCTGGCGGTATTCACCTTCTTTATCACCCAGTTTAGTGCCAACAAGCAGTATTGGGGGCATATTTTCAATACCCCCGGTGTACCCTGGTGGCTGTTGCCCATCATGATACCCGTAGAAATCATTGGTCTGTTTACCAAACCTTTTTCCCTTATGGTGAGGCTTTTTGCCAACATTACGGCCGGCCACATCATTATCTTAAGTATCATAGGTCTGATTTTTATATTTGAGAGTGTCGTACTTGGCCCGGTCAGTGTCATCTTTGCTGCTGTCATGAACTTCCTGGAGTTGTTAGTGGCATTACTGCAGGCCTTTGTATTTACGCTACTCTCAGCCATCTACATTGGTGGAGCCGTTGAGGAGCATCACCATGAAGAACCAGGTAAAGTACTGGAAGATGAAAAAGGTAACGCACCTTTACAGACGGATTCATCTATGGTTTAAGCGCTTTCATTTGTTTCATTTATAAATTGTTAAACACTTATGTTGTTAGCTTTATTATTACAAGCTGCCGCTGAATCGGTTTCTGGATTAGGAATCATGGGCGCAGGTCTAGGTGCCGGAATTGTAGCATTAGGCGCAGGTCTCGGTATCGGTCGTATTGGTGGTTCCGCTATGGAAGCCATAGCCCGCCAGCCAGAAGCGAGTGGTCGTATTCAGACAGCGATGATTATCGTTGCTGCACTGATTGAAGGTGTTGCTCTGTTTGGAGTTATCATCTGTCTGATCATAGCGACTGCCTAACACCGGCTTTAACGGATGAAAACGACCGGCTCCTGGCATTTGGCCCTGAGCCGGTCGTACTTAATGAAACAAAAATTCATCACTTCATTTACACAACACAATGGATTTAATATCACCGGATTTTGGCCTGATATTCTGGCAAACACTCATCTTCCTGGTAGTGCTCTTTATACTCGCCAAATTTGCATGGAAACCCATGCTGAATGCCCTGAACGAACGGGAAAATACGATTGAGGAAGCACTACTTTCGGCCGAAAGAGCCAAGAACGAAATGGCCCAGCTAAAGGCTGATAACGAAAAGCTTCTTGCTGAGGCAAGGAGAGAGCGTGACATCATTCTGAAGGAAGCCGCTGCCGCAGCTACCAAGCTAAGAGAAGAAGCCCGTGACCTGGCTTCTCAGGATAGTGCCCGTATCGTTGCCGATGCCAAGGCTTCTATAGAAACGCAGAAAAAAGCAGCCCTTGCTGATATTAAACAGCAGGTAGCTGAAATTTCCCTGCAGATTGCCGAGAAAATCCTGCGTGAAAAACTTAGCGATGATAAGGCCCAGAAGGAATACATATCCAAGCTGGTAAACGACCTGAACCAAAATTAATCCTTGCAGGTCTGCAAATATCTACTAATTAAGAATTGAATATGGTCAATACTAGGGTTGCTTCAAGATACGCCAAGTCGCTGTTAAACCTCTCTATTGAGAGAGGTGTGCTGGATGATGTATACAAAGACATGGCGCTTTTCAAAGAAGTCTGCAGGATGAACCGTGACTTTGTGCTGATGCTGAGAAATCCCATCATCACCCATGATAAGAAAAAAGCAGTACTCTACGCACTCTTTAAGGATAAGGTAACGCCTTCCACCCTGGCTATCTTTGATATCATTACCCGTAAAAACAGGGAAAGCTATCTGCCGGGCATAGCCGAATCCTTTGAAATACAATACCGGCAGCATAAGGGTATTGAAAAAGCCCTGCTCATTACTTCTACTCCGCTTACGCCTGCGATGCGCAAGCAGTTCTCAGACATGATTGCCAAAAGGACCGGGAAGGAAATTGAACTTGAAGAGAAGGTAGACCCATCCATCATCGGTGGTTATGTGCTCAAGATGGGTGACTTGCAGATGGATAACTCTGTGATAGCAAAACTCAAAGCCATGTCTTATGACTTCACTGATGAAAGCTATATCAAAGCATACTAATATTTACATCAAATAATAATTTCTAAACCGAATATATAATGGCAGAAGTAAGACCTGATGAGGTTTCAGCAATATTAAGAGAGCAGCTGTCAAATTTTAAATCTGAAGCTGAACTGGAGGAGGTTGGCACCGTACTACAGGTTGGTGACGGCGTGGCTCGTATCTACGGCCTAACCAAAGCACAATCCGGTGAGCTTCTTGAATTTGAAAATGGCCTGAATGCCCTGGTACTGAACCTGGAAGAAGATAATGTAGGTGCAGTACTTTTGGGTGAGCAGGGTGATGTTAAAGAAGGAGATACCGTAAAACGTACCGGCCGTATCGCATCCGTCAAGGTAGGGGATGGACTGTCAGGCCGTGTGGTTAACACCCTGGGACAACCCATAGACGGAAAAGGCCCGATTCAGGGAGAAACTTATGAGCTCCCTATTGAGCGTCGTGCTCCCGGTGTAATTTACCGTCAGCCGGTAAATGAACCGCTGCAAACTGGTATCAAGGCTATTGACTCCATGATTCCTATCGGTAGAGGGCAGCGGGAACTGATCATTGGTGACCGCCAGACAGGTAAAACTGCCGTTGCGCTGGACACCATCATTAACCAGAAAGAATTCTACGACAGAGGTGAGCCCGTTTACTGCATTTATGTAGCCTGCGGACAGAAAGCCTCTACTGTAGCCGGTGTGGTAGCCTCGCTGGAAAAGTACGGTGCCATGGCATATACCACTGTAGTAGCGGCCACTGCTTCTGATCCTGCTCCTATGCAGTTCTTCGCACCCTTTACTGGTGCGGTGATTGGCGAGTTTTTCCGGGATACGGGCCGACCTGCTTTGGTGATCTATGATGACCTTTCCAAACAGGCAGTAGCCTATCGTGAAGTTTCTCTGTTGCTGAGAAGACCTCCCGGACGTGAGGCATATCCCGGCGACGTATTCTATCTACACTCTCGTCTGCTGGAGCGTGCTGCCAAGCTGAACGCCAACACCGAGATTGTCAAGCAAATGAATGACCTGCCGGAAGTCATCAAACCTCTGGTAAAAGGTGGGGGATCGCTAACCGCACTGCCTATCATTGAAACCCAGGCGGGCGACGTATCTGCTTATATCCCAACCAACGTGATTTCTATTACGGATGGCCAGATATTCCTGGAAACGAGTCTGTTTAACGCTGGTCTGCGCCCTGCCATCAACGTAGGTATCTCAGTATCCCGCGTAGGAGGTTCAGCCCAGATCAAGCCGATGAAAAAGGTGGCCGGTACGCTTAAGCTGGATCAGGCACAATTTCGCGAACTTGAAGCTTTTGCCAAGTTTGGCTCCGACCTTGATGCGGCTACGCAGCTGACAATTGACCGTGGTAGAAGAAATCAGCAGATACTGAAGCAGCCTCAATTCTCCCCTATGTCGGTTGAAGAGCAGATAGCCATCATTTTTGCTTCCACCAAAGGATATATGGACAAAGTATCTCCTGACAAAGTGAAGGAATTTGAAACTGATTACCTGAACCAGTTGCGTGCGCAACACAAAGATACCCTAAAGGCGCTTTCTCAGGGTAAATTTGACGATACCCTCACTGAAGACCTGAAGAAGGTAGCTTTGGAGATGGCACCCAACTATAAATAATCGTGTGACTTTACTGGCTGCAGTAATGCTGCAGCCTTTATTCCAGAAATATCATACAATCATATGCCGAGCTTAAAAGCAGTTAAAAGCCGTATTGCCTCCGTTAAATCCACGCAGCAAATCACCAAAGCCATGAAAATGGTGGCGGCTTCTAAGCTGCGTAGATCTCAGGACCGTTTACTGCAAATGCGCCCTTATGCTGAGAAACTTACTCAGATTTTGAATAATGTTTCTGCTAACCTGAGTGAGGAAAATGTAAGTGCTTATGCAGACAACCGAGAGGTAAAAAAAGTATTATTTGTCACGTTTAATTCTGACAAAGGGCTTTGCGGCGCTTTCAATGCTAATATTTTCCGTTTTCTCAGGCAACGTATCAACAGTGAGTATGCGTCATACCAACATAGCGGTAACCTGCAGATAATGACAGTCGGGACTAAAGGTCGGGACTATTATAAGAGAAGAGAATATGCACTGATCACCAATCATGCAGAACTCTTTAGCGAACAAACTTTTACCAATGTTCGCCAGGCTGCCGAAGATGTCATGCAGATGTTTGCTGAGGGAAAAGTAGACAAAGTAGTGTTGGTGTACAATACCTTCAAAAACGTAGCTACACAGGTAGTCACTGCTGAGCAGTTTCTTCCGGTACAGACTTTAACTGAGGAAGATGACCAGGATGTTAAAGCCAGTGCCATTGACTATATTTATGAGCCTTCTGAGGCCTACATTGTGGAAGAATTGATTCCTCAGTCTTTAAAAATTCAGTTCTACAAAGCCTTTCTGGAATCAGCGGCTTCAGAACAGGGTGCCCGTATGACGGCCATGGACCAGGCTACAGAAAATGCCGGAGAATTGCTGAAACAGCTGAAGCTTACTTACAACCGTACTCGCCAGGCTGCAATTACCAAAGAAATCCTGGAAATCGTGGGAGGAGCAAATGCCCTTGAAAACTAGTATTAAATCATATAGTGTACAAAAAAGCCCTGCTCAGGGCTTTTTTTTTGGCTGATAGTGCAGAAAACTGTAGTATTCTTCTGTGTTGAAGAAGAGCTTACATATCGCCAGAATACTCAGCCTGGACGTAGTAGCAGGAGCTGTGATCAGTAGCCTATTTATAGCTGATTACCTATCTGTAAAGATTCCGCCCCTTTACCTGCTGGCTTTGGCCTTAGCGGTATGGCTCATTTATACTGCCGACCATCTGGCAGATGCCCGGAAGATCAAACATCAGGCACATTCATCACGACACCGTTTCCATCAGCAAAACTTCAGGATTTTGTTACTGTCGCTCGTATCCATTGCACTTGCCGGACTGTACCTGCTGTTATATTTACCTCCCATGTTAACTTTGTGTGGAGTTTCAGGGATAATCCTGGTCGGATTATATTTCATCCTGATTCGGATCTTTCCCAATTCTTCAGTTTTCCCAAAAGAGTTCATCATATCACTTCTTTATACTTTGGGCATTTTCCTGGCTCCGGTGTATGTTTATGCTGCTTATCCCCAGGCTCCATTGCTGTTAATTTTTGGGCAGTACCTGCTGATTGCGTTGATCAACCTCCTGCTAATCTCATGGTACGAAAGAGAAGTTGATCTGAAAGACGGGCACAGTTCTTATGTCCTCAAGGTAGGTAACAAGAAAAGCCGGATAACGATCCGTGTGTGTGTGATTCTGCTCTATTTAAGTGTTGTAGTAGGTTTCTTATTGAGCATAACGGACAGAGACTTACTATTCTCTGAGTTGATTATACTGATGATGAGTGCTACATTACATACGATAGCGAGCAAGCAAGCCCATTTCTCGGTCGGCGGCAGGTATCGCTCTCTGGCTGATGCTGTATTTTGCTATCCCCTGCTGTATATTATTTTTTTCTGATATGGAAAAGGTATCTTTCCAGCAGGCTGCATGGTACTACGACACCCTGGCTAAACTTGTGTTTGGTCGGTCAATTGAAAATGCGCAGCTAGCCCACCTCTCTACACTATCACCCAAAAGTAAAGTCCTGATCATAGGAGGAGGCAGTGGATGGATACTGGAGGCTATTATCGCTCATACTGCTTCTCTGGAGATTACCTACTTGGAGACCTCTACTGCCATGTTGAATCAAGCCAGAAAAAGATATGAAGCGATACAGAGAAAAACATACCTTCATACAAAAGTGCATTTTGTACAGGGTTCAGCAGAAGACCTATCGGAAACGCTTCAGTTTGATGCATTAGCTACCTTCTTTTTACTGGATTTATACAATACAAATGATGCCTGGCAACTGATGTCTGACCTTTATAGAAGGTTAAAGCATGAAGGTCTGTGGCTGTATGCTGACTTTGAACAGCCCCGAAGCGGATGGAAAAGCTACTGGCAAAACTGGCTGTTGAGAATGATGTACCTGTTTTTCAGCCTGACCACTAATCTTAAAAACCAGCATTTACCAGATTTTAGCCTTTTGTTTAATAAGTTAGGCATGATGCCGATTCGCAACAGCTACTACTACGGCAAATTCATCAGGAGTTCGGTGTACCGGAAGGAGTAGCTTCAGCAATGAATTTTTCTACTTCATCTACCATATCAGTGGCGCCTATGAACAAAGGAGTCCGCTGGTGAAACTTCATCGGCTTGATATCCAGTATTTCCCGGTGGCCATCGGAGGCTTTCCCCCCTGCCTGTTCAATAATCAGGGCCAGCGCATTACACTCGTAGAGCAAACGCAGCTTACCGTCGGCATTCTTTGCCGTAGCCGGGTACATATAGACGCCTCCTTTGAGGAGATTACGGTGAAAGTCGCCTACCAGTGAACCTATGTACCTGGCAGAATATTTTCTCGCTTTGCAACTGGTCAGGTAGTTGATTATTCCCGCCTCGTAGTCATTACAATAGCCTTCATTGATTGAGAAGATGTTGCCATTTTTTGGTATAGTCATTTGTTGGTGAGATAGGAAAAACTCACCAAGGGATGGCTCATAAGTGAAGCCATTAACACCTTTGCCGGTAGTGTACACCAGCATGGTAGAAGATCCATAAAGCAGATAGCCTGCCGCCACCTGCTCTCGGCCAGGCTGCAGCAAATCTTCTTCGGTAGCAGGTCTGCCTACTTCACTTATACGTCGGTAGATAGAAAAAATAGTCCCGATAGATACGTTGACATCAATATTAGAGGAGCCATCCAAAGGATCAATGGCTACCAGGTATTTAGAGTTGGGATTCAGGTGAATGATTTCTTTTTTCTCTTCAGATATAATAGCACAAACCTCTCCTCCGTTCTTAAGGGCCCTGGTAAAGCGGATGTCGGCCACTACATCCAGTTTCTGCTGGTCCTCTCCCTGCACATTGGTTTCGCCCATTTCACCTACAATGTTGTTGAGGCCGGCACGACTGATTTCCTTATGCAGAATTTTTCCGGCCAGGGCAATATCCCTTAGTAACTGTGATAGCTCTCCGGTAGCATAGGGAAAATCTTCCTGATTTCTTTTAATAAACCTGTCCAGGGTAGTGCCGACAGGTAAGCCTAAGTTGTTGCTCATAGTCAGAAAATTTTGCGGGTATCAAGAAAATCTACAGCTGATGTTCTTTTTTGATATAATCTAGCAAATTCCTGCAAGCCTCCAATAGAATATCATGTACTTCTATAAAGCCGTCTTTACCACTCCAGTAAGGATCCGGCACATCCATGCTTTCCGTACCATCTTCAAATTCACGCATCAGAAATATCTTGTAAGGCCTTTGCTGCCGATCCTTTTCAAGTTTCCTGATATTTGTATGGTTACTCTGGTCCATTGCTATGATGTAATCAAAATTCTGAAAATCCCCGGGACCAAACTGCCGAGCCTGATGATCAATATGTAGACTTTTTTCTTTGATCACCTCTAATGTACGTTGGTCAGGTAAGGCTCCTATATGATAGTCTGATGTGCCTGCAGAGTCGCAGTAAATCTTATCCTTCAGTCCCTCCTTTTGCAGTAAATCATTGAAGACAGCTTCAGCCAAAGGCGAACGACAAATGTTGCCCAGGCAAACGAATAATACTTTTAGCATAAATCAGGTGAATATGTTTAAAATATCTGCATTAATGGCTTTGAATATATGGGCTACTGCCGGAAAAAGCATCCATGTAAATATTTTTTCAGCGGCGGCTACCCACATTAATCCCGAATTTTTACATACCATGAAATTTAGCCGCTTTTAATTAAATAAATACCCTTCACAAAGCCCTGATTATCATTACTTTATGATATGATCGTAAAAATTAAAAAAAGTTTTCACTACAGGGGGTTACCTTTCACCGGCTAAAGGTATATATAATCAAATAACACAAATTGTTTTTATTCATACACCTGTTTACAGCAAGAAGACCTTCTTTCTTTAAAGAAGGTTTTTCTTTTTCGAGCCTACTCATATTACATTCGTCAAAGCTCCTGGTGATACGCATTGTTTCTCATACACGCCAATAAAAAAGCCAACCTCAGTAAGGTTGGCTTTTACTATATCAATTCTCGTCTTCGTTAAAAAGCATATGCATTTTTTTCTATAAGATGGTCAGCTATAGCACGACGCAGCTCTTTCACATTGAAGAGTTCCATCTTGGTAAAGCGCTTGAGTCCCATCAACATCACTCTTTTCTCATCACCTTTGGCAAAAGAAGCAATCGCCTCTTTTCCGTGCATATCTATTTTCTCTACTGCCATATGGAGATAAAGCCTGGCCATGTTGATTTGCTGTTCACAAGCGGCTTCACCTTTTATACCAATCAGCTTTTCGGTACGCAGCAGGGTTGACTCAGCCGCGTATACCTCTATCATCATATCGGCTATATCCATCAGTATTTCCTGCTCGTGGTCCAGTTTGACCCCGAAATCCTGGGCAGCCTTTCCGGCAACCATCAACACTGCTTTCTTAAGGTTTTTAAGGATTTCCTTTTCCTGTGCAAAAGTCCCTGTTAGATCCTTAGAACCGAAATCAGGTACTGAAGTAAGTTCTTTACCTACCGCCATGGCAGGGCCCAGCAGGTTGATCTCACCTTTCATAGCACGTTTGATCGTCATACCTACCAGTAGCATACGGTTGATCTCATTGGTACCTTCATATATTCTGGCAATACGCGCATCACGATAAGCACGCTCCATGGGCGCCTCTGCTGAGAAACCCATACCACCATAAATCTGTACGCCTTCGTCTACACAGTAATCAAGTACTTCTGAACCATGTACTTTCATGATAGCACACTCAATGGCAAACTGCTCCACACCTTTTAGTTTGGCTTCGGCCTCGGGCATACCACCATCAATCAGCGCCGTAATTCGGTCCTCAATGTCCTGGCCGGCTCGGTAGGCTGCAGCTTCGGTAGCATAAATACGCGTGGCCATTTTTGCCAGTTTCTGCTTGATTGCACCAAAACTGGATATGGAAACACCAAACTGCTTACGCTCATTGGCATAACGGACTGAGTCGCTTACCACCTCCTTACAGCCACCAATCACACCGGCGCCTAGTTTGATACGTCCGATATTCAGAATGTTCACTGCTATTTTAAAACCGTTACCACGCTCAGAAAGCATGTTCTCAACGGGTACCATGGTATCATTGAAGAACACCTGACGGGTGGAAGATCCTTTAATACCCATTTTCTTCTCTTCCTCGTTCATGGTGATACCACCGAAAGTCTTTTCTACGATAAAGGCTGTCAGGTATTTATCATCCTCAATGCGGGCAAATACAATGAAAAGATCAGCAAAACCTGCGTTAGAAATCCACATTTTCTGACCGGTAATCTTGTAATGCTTACCATCTTCTGTCAGGACAGCCTTTGTTTTTCCAGAGTTAGCATCAGAACCAGCGTCAGGCTCAGTCAGGCAATAACAGGCTTTCCACTCACCACTTGCCAGTCTGGGAAGGTACTTCTCCTGCTGCTCTTCAGTACCATAGTACAGTATTGGTAAGGTACCAATGCCAGTATGCGCACCGTAAGCTGTTGAAAATGAGCCGGCAGACCCGATTACATCAGCGATCAGCATGGAAGTATTAAAGCTCATGCCTAAACCTCCATACACTTCGGGAATTGAAATTCCCAGCAGCCCTAATTCCCCGGCTTTATCCAGCAGCGCGGGCATAAAACCAGGCTCCAGGCTATCCATACGGGCAACATTGGGTGTGATCTCCTTATCTATGAAATCTTTGGTGGCCTGCGCCATCATCTGCTGCTCTTCGCTGAATTCTTCAGGAATGAAAATGTCTTTGGCTTCTGTTTCTTTGATCAGAAATTCGCCGCCGTTGATCGCTTGTTTCTTAGCAAGTGTTTCCATGAGTAGCAATAATATTTATGTGATTGAAATTTTGAAGCAAAATGCATACTGATTTGTTATGCATACATAACAAATATAGCTATTAGTTTTGAAAAATAGTATGCATGCATAACTTTTTTCTGCTAAAATAATCTTTATTGTACCAAAAAAGTTTCACCAGGATGAAAACAGTACAGCTAAGCATACAGGAGGGGAAAAACCGCCATCTGATAACAGTAAAGGCAGGAAGTAACTTAAGGCAGGTACTGCTGGAGCATGGTTTTTCACCTTATAGCCGCTACACAGGCAAGCTCAACTGCGGGGGAAGAGGCCTTTGCGCTACCTGCGGTGTATGGATCTCCACAGAGCATATAACGCCCAGGCACTGGCATGACCGCCTGGCTGAAAGGTACGGCTATGCACGTCTTTCTTGCCAGATAGTGATAGAAAAGGATATGCATATTGTACTGGATACAGAAAAGCTTATTTGGGGATCGCGCAGAAAATAATGGTAACTTTTTGCTATTTCACAGTTCTATATATGTGGAGCAGCTTTTTTAATGCATCCGATTACTTTTTCCCATATAATTTCATGGCACACGATCCCGAAACGTTAGAACAACAAAGACGTGAAGCTGAACGCAAAGCAGCTATTGCACGCCAACATACTGAAAACCGAGATGACAAGAGTAATGCAGAAAATGTAGGAGACATCGTAAAACCCAAGGAAGGTGACGAAATCCTGAAGGAACAAATACAGATGGCCCTTACGGAATACAGGCGCCATAATAAGGCAGTGTTTTTTTCCGCTTTCTCCGGTGGGCTTGAGATCGGCTTCAGCCTGTTGCTGATGGGCACGCTCTATACCATGTTTGTAGATGAAATGACTACATCAGGGCTGGAGATTACCCTGGCATTTGCCTATCCCATCGGCTTCATTTTCGTCATACTGGGCCGGTCTGAGTTGTTTACCGAGCACACCAACCTGGCAGTGCTACCTGTTTTGAACAAGTCTGCCCGAGTCATCAACTTGCTGGAGCTTTGGGGGATAATTTTCGTCGGCAACCTCATTGGTGGATATTTATTTGGCATTATTCTCTCCCAGATGGGTCCGGAGATGGGGGTAGTTTCCAAAGAAAGTCTCTACTACTTTGCCGATAAGATGGTCAAGTACAACTGGTGGCTTACCCTGGGAAGTGCCACTTTTGCCGGCTGGCTCATGGGTCTGCTATCTTGGCTGGTTACCTCTTCCAAAGATACGATCAGCCGTATCTTTGTAATTATCCTGGTCACTACAGTGATAGGTATTGGAGGCTTACACCACTCTATCATAGGCTCCATTGAGGTGTTTGCCGGATTGATCACTGATCCCCGGATAACCATTGAAGATTATCTGCATTTTCAAACATTCGCCACCTTGGGCAATATCATCGGAGGAACAGTGTTCGTGGCCGTTGTCAAATTCAGCCACCTGGGTAATACCAATCTGATCAGCGAACGTTTCAGGAAAAAAAATACCAGAAACTAGCCTGGCATTTTTCCTGATGGTACACACACAAAGTTATCACTCGGGATTGACAGGGCTTACATTGCCCTCATTCCCACTGCTGAGGTTAAGATCAGGGCCACCCAGGTACTGTATACGACTGGTGTCCTCAGCATCAGCATTCAGTTCCTGGCGCACATTTACTTCAGCCTTAGCAGCACCGCTGGTTTCCAGACTGGCATTGTCTACAGCAAACTCCAGTGCTTCCAGCTGAGCAGCTCCGCTTAGTGTAGCGTCCATCTGACGGCTGTCGCCAAAAAGCTTCAGGCTGGATGCGCCTCTCAGGTTAATGGAAATTCTCTGGGTACTGGCTTCCATGAATGCTTTGGACGAGCCCGAAAGATCTACGTCCAGTTGATCAGTCGTAATATTACGAACATTTACCTGGGCATTGGCATTCAGACGAATAGCATCCAGCTGTGGCATACTTAGGTTTACCTCCATCATTTCGCTGTTTACGGTAGAGAAAGGGCGGTCAAAGTTAATTTCCAGCTTTCCGTCCCGGTTGGTTATTTCCACATCGTCCATACTTTCCTTACTACCGGTAACGCTGAGCTCATAACGTTCCCCCTGGTTAATATTTACCCGAAAAGGCCCTTCAATCTGAAGTTTGCTGAAGTTTTCAACATCAAAGGAGCGGGAAAAATCGCCGGAAACTCCGGAGAGACTGTCAAACTGGTCATCCAGGTTTTCTCTCTGCTGACAGGTAAGACACCGTAATCCCTCTTCGGTAAACATAAACGTATTGTCTTTCATGTCGGACACATTGAAGCCATCCCGATAAAGGGTATTCCTGAGAATCTGGCTAAGCTCTCTATCCATCATAAATGCCTGCTGGAAAGGAATATAGAGCGTAAGCTCTACCTCCTGGTCACGAAATTTGGCTTCATCTGCAAAAGTATAGACTGGAGGAAAAATCAGGACTGAATCATCTAGCGACACATCATAAGACACCATCTGTGCGTACTCAATGGCAGTTTTACGGTTTCTCCCTCTTGCTTCAAACTCTTTTTCCAATGACATCAGGCTGTCGGAGTAGCCTCTGATCATCAGGCGGGGTTTCGCAAAACTCTGCTCATCAGGATATTCACCCAGGGTAAGTACTGCTGTAGCCTCTCCCATATCAAAAGTTTCAGTGGTCGTATAGCGGCCTTCTTCTCTGAAATCCAGCACCACCTGCGGAACTGTGATACTCAACCCTATCAGCGCAATGAACCAAACGCCTAAGGCACTCCACCCAACTGTAGAGTTGATCAGCTTCTTTCTGACCATTACAGCAATACCGGCAAGTACCAGTGCTACCGCAGGCACCAGTAGGGCTACTGCTCCAAAAACAGAGGCCGTGGCCGGGAGGCTTTCCTGCAAAAGACGAAGCGGTACTTCGCCGTCTACCATGGGGTCAAATGCTGTCAGCCCCAGCAGGACACCTCCAGAAACTAATAAGGCAAAAACAATAGCACCACCGATGAGCACCAGTATCAGTCCGGCAAATACCCGGGCCAGGTCACCGATGAAGTTCAGGAATGGCCCCAGAGCCTTTGCCATAGCATTGATGACCAGGGCAATGAGGCGGAAGGGAAAAAGGATGATCTTGAGGAGCGGGCTTTCTTCTCCACTTTCGTCTACGCTAAAGTTTTTTTTTATACTTGACTCTATGTTCGACAGCGTAACCGGCTCGCCCTTCATCTGCATCTTGTCCGTAAGCGTTTTAGCCTCTGGAGTAATGATCCAGAGGACTATGTAAATCAACAGGCCGGTGCCACCCAGGAAAATACTGAGCACAAAAAGCAGCCGAATCACCGTAGGGTCTGTACCAAAATAAGCGGCAATCCCTCCTGATACGCCCCCGATGACCTTATCATCAGGATTTCGGAAAAGCTTTTTCACTTTTCTGTCATGCTGCAGTTCGGGGTTACCGGGCAGTACAATCCAGAGTACGATATAGGTCACCAGTGAGATCGTGCCGAAGGATGCAAAAGCATCGGCAAAGAAAAACACCAGGAACAGCAGGCGTACCCAGAGAGGATCCGTTTTGAAATAGTGTGCTATACCGGCGGCTACACCACCGAGCACCTTTCGCTCGGTATCGCGGTAAAGTCGCTTTTTTCCGTAGGTCTCTTCCCCGGCATAGTCCCGCTCACCTTCAGTACGGGTATAGCTACTGCGGTAGGTAGTATCCTCTTCCATAACTTCAGCAGCAGCGAAATCTTCTACGCTACCCATGGTCTTGATCACTCCCTCTACATCTTCGCGGGTGATGACCTGTTTGCTGTTGCTCAGTTTGCCCAGAAAAATCTCGGCAATTCTGCTCTCTATATCGTCAGTGATTTCTTTGCTATCCTCATATGTAGAAAAATAGCGGCTTATGGATTCCAGATAGTTTTTCAACAGCTCATAGCCGTCTTCCTCCACATGAAAGATGATACCACTTATGTTAATGCTGATATTCTTTTTCATGTTTAATGTCTTTTACGATTGCTTTGCGTGTGTATTGGAAATAATTTGGTTGGTAGAGGCTACCAGTTCCAGCCAGGTATCGCCCAGTTGGTCCAGAAATTCTCTACCCTTGTCGGTAAGTTTGTAGTACTTACGGGGCGGCCCTGAAGTGGATTCAACCCAGTGATAGTCTACCAGTCCGGCTTTGCGTAAACGGGTCAGCAAGGGATAAAGGGTGCCCTCCACGACCATGATCTTTGCCGATGTCAGCTCTACCAACATATCGGACGCATATACCTCCCCGCGGGAGATGATATGGAGGATGCAAAATTCCAGAATACCTTTCCGCATCTGCACCTGTGTGTTCTCAATTTTCATGTTTTCACTTGATTTTCTTCGGTCTGATGCAGCCCGCCCCGGATAAGATATCCGGGGCAGCCAACTGCATTTTGGGTTAATGTTGATTTCATTACAAATTTATCATATAGTACTATGTTATACAAGGTATCTTGTGATTTTGTTACACTCATGTATATTTTTTTTTGCCGAAGTTCATCACACCTCCCTTATCATACTGATTAACAGTATTTTATAATTTAACTATGTGAATTTCAATTACCTGATTTTATCCTTTTTTTGTAGATTTAGGACTCTTTAGCAGAAGTTACAGACCTATGAAACATACCCGATACTACCTCCTGACCTCTCTTTTACTTGGTGCATTGACCGTACTGGCGCAAAACAATGTATCCTCCAAAGACAACAAAATACTTTACTGGGACTTTCCCCTACCCCGCACCCATACCGGCGTGCTGATCGGCAATGGTATACAGGGCCTGATGATCTGGGGAGCAGATAACCAGCTGAATATCACCATAGGCCGGGCCGGATTCTGGGACAGAAGGGGTGGCAATGATTTCTCATCCAGTACCACCTACCAGGAGGTAGAAGCATTGCTGGAAGCTAACGATGAGCAGGGCATACTAAAGGCTTTTGCCGGGCCCGAGAAAGCAGCTGATGTACCCGAGCGTCCATTTCAGATCGGGGGAGGCCGGCTGGAGGTCAGTTTACCCGAAGACTGGTCCCTGGAGCGTGGTGACCTGAATCTGAGCAACGGACAACTTACCGTAGCGGTAAATGATCCTGCCGGTAAGGCGCACCAGCTACTGATACAACAGGCAGTCATGCAGGAATTTGCCTGGATAACACTACCCGAGGCACTGAAAGGGAAAGTAAAAATACAGCTCCGCCCCAGTTGGGAATGGGTACAGGATGAACTAGCTGAGATGGGAGTACAGGCTCCGGAACAGTGGGTCAGTGAGGGTGAAAGCAACAGGGGTGGCTTTATCCAACAGCTTCCTGCAGATGAGCCATTATCCATAAGCTATGCTGCATACGAAGATAAGATCAACATAGCTTCTGCATTGGGAAAAGATGCAAAAGAAGCTGCACAGGCATTAGCCACCCGCCAAAACTGGCAGGAGATCCGGCAGGAAAACAAGCTGTGGTGGGCTACCTACTGGAAGGATATCCCGACAATTAACCTGCCCGATGCAGAACTGCAGGAAATATATGACTATGGTGTCTACAAGCAAGCCTGCGTGACCCCACCGCATGGCCTGGCGGCATCCCTGCAGGGACCTTTTAACGAGGAGTATCGTCTGCCGCCCTGGAGTAATGACTACCATTTTAACATCAATATTCAGATGATTTACTGGCCTGCCCTGGCGACGAACCGTACCGAGCACCTGCAACCAATGTGGGACCTGCTGTATAGCTGGATGCCGCAACTGCAAAAGAACGGGGAGCAGTTTTTTGGAGAGGATGGTGCACTTATGCTCCCCCATGCCGTGGATGACCAGTGCCAGGTAGTAGGACTCTTCTGGACAGGCACCATAGACCAGGCATGCGCCGCCTGGATGGCGCAACTGGCCTGGCTGCACTACCGCTATACCATGGATGAAGCTATACTCCGCGATATTGCCTGGCCCTTATTAAGCGGTGCATTTAATGGCTACTGGGGAATGGTAGAGGAAGCAGCTGATGGCAGCCTGAGTTTACCGGTATCGGTAAGTCCTGAATTCAGAGGGTCAGCCATGAATGCCTGGGGCAAAAACGCTTCTTTCCAGCTCGCAGCGCTACACATGCTGGCTGATATCTTACCGGAAGCTGCCAGCATCCTGGGGAAAGAAAACGATAGTCGCTGGCAGGAAATATCCGATAAGTTACCTCCATATGCCCTGGTAGAAGGACCTGCATGGCTCGAGTCTGGCCAGAATCCACAGCAAAGGATTGGTCTATGGGAGGGGATGGACCTGATTGCCAGCCATCGCCACCACAGTCACCTGGCTTCTGTCTATCCCTTTGTCACGATAGATCCGTTTTCGGATGAGCATCACCAGATTGTAGAGCAAAGCATGAATTTCTGGACACAGCGTGGCCCGGGTGCATGGAGTGGCTGGTGTGTACCCTGGGCTTCAGTGCTCAACGCACGTTTTGACCGTACAGAAGCCGCTGTCAACTGGCTGCATACCTGGAAAGAAACCTTTACCAATGCGGGCAGAGGCACATTACACAATGCTGCTTTTCCCGGCTTCAGTATGATCTATCATCCGGTGTGGGAAAAAACAGATGGGCAGAATGGAGAAATTATGCAGCTGGATGCCGGCTTTG